>CP065012.1:1800000-2100000 GCA_016699815.1 Chitinophagaceae bacterium
CACCGGCAGCAGCAGGTACATTTACTTTTTCGGTAACCGGTGGCAGCAGCACCTGTACTTTTGATTTAACTTTTAACTAATAGAAATAAAAAAAGGCAGTTAATTTTAACTGCCTTTTTTTTGGGTATCATTTTATATTTTTCCTACCATTTTTGCAGGTACAACCCATTCATCAAATTCTTTTGCTGTAAGATAGCCAAGTTTTAACGCCATTTGTTTTAGGGTAGTTCCTTCTTTATGGGCTTTTTGTGCAATTTCTGCAGCTTTGTAATAGCCAATTTTGGGGTTTAAAGCCGTAACCAGCATTAGCGAATTATCCAAATGCTTTTTAATATTGGCTTTAATAGGTTCAATGCCAACAGCACATTTATCGTTAAAAGAAACACAACCCTCCCCAATTAATCTTGCGCTATGGAGAAAATTATAAATCATCACTGGTTTAAATACGTTGAGTTCAAAATGGCCATTGCTTCCGCCGATGCTTATGGCCACATCATTGCCCATTACCTGTGCTGCAATCATGGTTAATGCTTCACATTGCGTTGGATTTACTTTGCCGGGCATAATAGATGAGCCGGGTTCATTATCCGGAATAAAAATTTCACCAATGCCGCTGCGTGGGCCGCTGCTTAATATCCTTATATCATTTGCAATTTTCATTAAACTCACGGCAACGGTTTTTAAAGCGCCATGGGCTTCCACAATAGCATCATGGGCTGCCAATGCCTCAAATTTATTTTCTGCAGTTTTAAAAGGCAGGCCGGTGAGTTTGGCAATATGTTTTGCCACATTTACATCATATTTTGGCGGCGTGTTAATACCAGTGCCAACTGCAGTGCCGCCTAGGGCAAGCTCACCTAAATGCGGCAATGCGTTTTTTATTGCCCTTAATCCATGGTCAAGCTGAGATACATATCCGCTAAACTCCTGGCCCAGTGTAAGCGGTGTTGCATCCATAAAATGGGTACGGCCTATTTTTACAATTTTATTAAAAGCCCTTGCCTTTTTTTTGCAAAGTGTTGCGTAGCCGGGTAATTCCGGGTATACTATTTTCTATTAAAACTTTATAGGCAGCAATATGCATTGCCGTAGGAAAAGTATCGTTGCTGCTCTGGCTCTTATTTACATCATCATTGGGGTGGAGGTATTTTTCTTTATCGGTAAGTTTGCCACCGTTAAGTACATGTCCACGGTAGGCTATTACTTCGTTTACATTCATGTTGCTTTGTGTGCCACTACCCGTTTGCCATACAACCAATGGAAAATAATCATTCAGCTTTTCGTCTAAAATTTCTTTGCACACTTTTCCAATAAGGTCAGCCTTTTTTTTGGGCAATACACCGGCTTCGCAATTGGTTATTGCTGCCGCATGTTTTAAATAGGCAAATGCCCTAATAATTTCCCGTGGCATTTTATTGATGTCCTGTGCAATTTTAAAGTTATCAATGCTGCGCTGAGTTTGTGCGCCATAATAGGCTTTTACCGGTACTTTTACCTCGCCCATGGTATCTTTTTCTATCCTGTACTCCATAATAATTGAAAATTTTATTTTGCTGCTGCAAATATACGCTGAAAAAAAATGGTTCTATTTCCCATAGAGGCAGCAGGCAAATTGCTATCCGGGTTGGCAAATTGATAAATTTAAGATTTTTTAAATTTGCATTGTGCATTTCATTTTTAACAACGCTTATATAAACTAATCAGAATAATGGCGTTCTTATGTTATAAATGGGCTTTTTAATTTTGCGACTATGAAGGTTAAATTCTTTATACTATGTTTTTTATTTGCTTGGTTATTTTTGATAAGTTGTAACAGTACTAAAAAAGTCAACTATTAATGGCCCTGCGGCTAAACCGGCAAAAGTATCTTCTAAAGCAAGGGTGTTTTTAAGACCTTTGAAAATTGATCGCAATGAGCTGGTACGTTATGCTAAAACTTTTTTGGGCACACCGTATAAATATGGTTCGGTAGATCCGGGCCGGGGTTTAGATTGCTCGGGATTTGTGTATCTGGTATTTAAAAATTTTAAAGTAAAGCCACCCAGGGTTTCTAAGGATTATACTTATGAGGGTGTGGAAATAAGCCTTAAAGATGCCAGGCCCGGCGATATTATTTTATTTACCGGTTCCAATAATAAATCAGGCATTGTGGGCCATATGGGTATTATTACAGAAAATAAAAGGAAGTTAAAATTTATCCATGCTGCTAGCGGAAATGATATTGGTGTGATAATAAGTGATTTTGAGGGCTATTATAAAATTCATTTTGTAAAAGTAATCCGGGTACTCATTTAGAGAAAATAAGTTTTATAAAATACAGCAGCAATACTGTTAATCTGCTGATGTGGCAGAAACGGCCCTGCTCATTTTGTTTAAAAAATTATAAAGCTCCTGCATGTTGTTGATATCACTCACTATGAGGATGCCGTTTTTACCTACTTGTTTTAATTGGGCTTTATTGGTTCCGGTTTGTAAAAAATGCAATATGCCATTAAAAGTACCACTTTGAAAATAAGGGCTTTCAGGGTTGCCCACAAAAAAACATTTGAGGTTATTGTTTCTCAAAAGCATTTTTTCAAAACCCATGTCCACGGCCAGTTTACGGCTGCGTACAGTAGTGAATAAATCTTCTGCCTGCGGTGGAACCGGCCCAAAGCGGTCGTTCAGTTCATGATGAAAAGCCATTAGTTCTTCTTCTGTTTCACAATTATCAAGCCTGGAGTAAAGGCTTAGCCTTTCGGTAATGCTTTCAACATAACAGTCCGGTAGCAATATTTCCAAATCGGTATCTATGGTACAGTCCGATACAAAGTTGTCCTGCTGCTGAATTTCTTCTTTAAAAATTTCCCTGAATTCTTTTCGCTTTAATTCCTTAATGGCTTCATCGAGTATTTTGTGGTACATTTCAAAACCAATTTCGGTAATAAAACCACTTTGCTCACCGCCCAATAAATTACCAGCGCCCCTTATATCGAGGTCTCTCATTGCAATTTGAAAACCGCTTCCCAAATCACTGTACTGCTCAAGGGTTGTTAAGCGTTTGCGGCTGTCCTGCGTAAGCGTACTCATAGGTGGCGCCACCAAATAACAAAAGGCTTTTTTATTACTGCGGCCTACCCGGCCACGCAACTGGTGCAAATCACTTAATCCAAACTGGTGAGCATTATTGATAATTATGGTGTTTACATTGGGGATGTCTACGCCGCTTTCAACAATATTTGTACAAATAAGCACATCGTATTTATGGTCTATAAAATCCAGTATGGTATCTTCCAGTGTATTGATTTCTTTGCCTGATGCGCTGTTGTTGCTCATTTGCCCATGGGCAAAAGCAATACTTAAATCGGGGCAAAGGCCTTGTATAAGTGTTTTCATTTCTGCAAGCCCTTTTACCCTGTTATGAATAAAAAATACCTGGCCGCCCCTTTCTGTTTCATAATAAATAATATCCCTTATTACGTCTTCATTAAAAACCATCACTTCGGTTTGTATGGGCTGGCGATTGGGTGGTGGCGTATTAATAATGCTTAAGTCCCTTGCGCCCATAAGGCTAAACTGCAATGTTCTGGGAATAGGAGTTGCAGTGAGGGTAAGGGAATCAACCGTAGTGCGTAATAGTTTTAATTTTTCTTTTGCAGCAACGCCAAATTTTTGTTCTTCATCAATAATCATTACCCCCAAATTTTTAAACTTCACTTCTTTACCCAATAAAGCATGTGTGCCAATGATAATATCAATTTTACCTTCTTCCAGTTGTTTAAGAGTTTCTTTTTTTTCTTTGGATGATTTAAAGCGGTTTATAAAATCAACAGTTGCCGGAAAATCGGCCAGCCTGTCGCTAAAAGTTTTGTAATGCTGGTAAGCCAAAATTGTTGTGGGCACCAGTACGGCTGCCTGCCTGCTGTCGCATACGGTTTTAAATGCCGAGCGGATGGCAATTTCTGTTTTACCAAAACCCACATCGCCGCAAATGAGCCTGTCCATCGGCGCTTCTTTTTCCATATCTTTTTTTACATCTTCGGTGGCTTTTGCCTGGTCGGGGGTATCTTCAAAAATAAAGCTGGCTTCCAGTTCTGTTTGCAGGTAGTTATCGGGGCTGTGTGCAAAACCCACCTGGCTTTTTTCGCTCGGCATATAATTTAATAAGATCAGATGCAATATCTTTTACCTGCTTTTTTGTTTTTTCTTTAAGCTTGTTCCATACATCGCTTCCCAGTTTATTCATTTTTGGAATGCTGCCTTCTTTGCCGCTGTACTTGCTTATTTTATGCAAGGATGAAATATTTACATAAAGCAGGTCGCCATCTTTATACTGGATGCGTACGGCCTCTTGTAGTTTTCCGCTGGCATCAATTTTTTGCAAACCGCTGTACACGCCTACGCCATGATCAATGTGAGTTATATAATCCCCCGGCTGCAACTCCTTAATGTTTTTAAAGTGAGGGCTTTGTTTTTGTTAAAAGCCTGTTTCACTTTGTATTTATGATAGCGCTGAAATATCTGGTGGTCGGTATAGCAAACCAGTTTTAGGGCATGGTCAACAAACCCTTCATGTATAGAAACGGGTATGGGCGTAATTTGTAGTTCGGCTTTCAGGTCGCTGAAAATGCTGTGCAACCTTTCTAACTGCCTGGCTTGGTCGGCAAAAATAAAAATATTGTATTGGTTTTTTTCGTGCTCCTGCAAGTCTTTTATGAGCATGGAAAAATTGCGGTTAAAAGCCGGTTGTGGCGCAGTATTAAAAAGTATTTTTTGAGCGGAACCGTTAAATGAAGTTTTTTTTCCAAACTCAATAATATGTTTTTGTATGAGCTGCTGCTCCAATAACCTGGCCGAAATAAAATCGCCTTTAGAGGCAGGTTGTTCCTTCTTTACTTCAAAAGTTTCCGGAATATTATTTTGATCAAACGGTTCATGGCTTTTGCCCAGGAGGAAAACATCCATTTCTTCTTCCATTTGCTCCAGCCTTTCTTTTACATAAGCCCAGTCTTCTATCCACAACACAGTATTAGAAGGTAAAAACTCAAGCAGCGAAACTTTTTCCGTGGCTTCAAACTGTGTATCAATATTGGGTATGATGTTTACCTGCAGTAATTTTCTTTCGCTCAGCTGGGTTTCGGGGTTAAAAATGCGAATGCTATCTACCTCCTTTCCAAAAAGTTCAATACGATAGGGTTTTCATTACCGAAAGAATAAATATCTACAATGCCTCCTCTAATGGCAAATTGGCCTGGTTCGTAAACAAAATCTGTTTTTTCAAATCCATAATTAACACATTTTTCTAGCAGCGCATCAATATCCAGTTCTTCTGCTTGTTGAATATGAATCGTATTTTCAAAAAGCGTATTTGAAAGCACTACTTTTTCAAAAAGCGCATCTGCATGGGTTACTAATATTTTTTTATTTCCCCCTGATGCAATTTTAGTAAGCGCTTCGGTGCGCAACATGATATGGCTGCTGTTTACCTGCGAAAAATTTTTTTTGTTTTTGAAAGATGAGGGGAAATATAAAATTTCCAACGTACCGGTAATATTCTGCAGGCTGTTTTGAAAGTAAGCAGCATCTTCTGCTTCTTTTACTATAACGAGGTGGTTTTGTGCGGTTGTTGAACTTTCGGCAACAGCAGCTAAAATAAACTGGGAAACACTGCCATAAGTTCCGGCAAGATGTATCTGTTGCGGATGGGGCAATACAATACTTTCCGCTATTTGTAAACAGCGGGGGTCGCTAGTAAAAAAATTCATCAACACACCCAGGTTCATGCAATTGCAAAGATAAGGGTTGAAAAAAACTATTTTAGCGATATACTAATTTTATAAAACCGCATTTTGTAATATTTATGGAAGAGAAAACCGCTTTTTGATATAATCTTTATTGAACCTGCTTTTTTAGCATTGGTTTTCTTTACCATATAGTACAAACTCACTTTTCATTTATTATTATGGATAATTTTTGTTAACTTTGTATCCATTTTATAATGAAACAGTATTTATATAAGCCTGCAATAGTTACTGCAACTCAAAGTTGTTGCGGCTTGCTGTGTTCATTCATTAATAGTAGTAAAGCCTTCATCAGTTAAGCCCTCCGTTTAGTTTTATTTTTTTGAAGCGGAGGGTTAATCGTTACAATTAAATTTTTTTTTAACCTTGGTATTGTTGCCTGGTACTTTAGTATTTATACTTAACTATCCATGCATAAATGTCCATAAATTTTTTATTATGAAACCAATAATAAGCAACACAGACTACAAAGTGCTAAAAACATTAATTGCCAACTGCCCGGCAGATTTTAAAACCATAGAAATAGGTAAATTAGTTACCGAACTGGAAAGGGCCGATAAAGTTGACGATAATGAACTGGCTTTGGATATCATCAAATTAAACTCCAGCTTTGTGGTAGAAGATACCGGGGCAAAAAAAGCCTGGTCGCTAAAACTCACATTGCCACAGGAAGCAGATGTAAGGCAACAAAAATTATCGGTATTTTCACCTTTAGGCGTAGCTTTATTAGGATTTAAAAAAGGAATGACCATACAATGGCAGTTGCCTGGTGGTTTAAAAAACCTAAAAATCCTTAACGTTATAAATGCTTAATAGACTTATATGAGACGCAATTTTGTTTTGCTTTCTACATTACTTATAGTAGTTACCCTGTTATTTGCTATTTATCTTTCACCCAACTGGTATGTGGTGCTGGGTATAATATTTTTGCTTACCCTATTGGGATATTACGATATGTTTCAAAAAAAACATTCGGTAATGCGTATTTACCCGGTGCTGGGAAGGTTGCGTTTTTTAATGGAAGAATTGCGCCCTAAGATATATCAATATTTTATTGAGTCGGATATTGATGGAAGGCCAATAAACAGGATAGACCGTTCAACCATTTACCAGCGCTCGAAACAGGAAAACGATACCATGCCTTTTGGCACCCAACTGGATGTTTATGCAGATGGTTATGAGTGGGTTTGCCATTCTATGGCGCCAAAGGATTTTAAAAAATTAGAACAAGACCCCAGGGTGATGATTGGCAATAAAGAATGCAGCCAACCCTATTCTTGCAGTATCTATAATATTGCTGCAATGAGTTATGGTGCATTAAGCGCAAATGCAGTAGAGGCCATGAATGCCGGGGCAAAAATTGGCGGCTTTGCCCATAATACCGGCGAAGGCGGCATTAGTAACCATCACCTAAAACATGGCGGCGATATTATTTGGCAAATAGGTACAGGATATTTTGGCTGCCGCACCGAAGATGGAAATTTTGATGACGAGTTGTTTCAGCAAAAAGCACAATTGCCGCAGGTAAAAATGATTGAAATAAAAATTTCTCAAGGCGCCAAACCCGGCCATGGAGGTATTTTACCTGCATCAAAAAATTCTCCTGAAATTGCAGCCATCAGGCATATAAAGCCGCATACTTTGGTAGAATCCCCACCTTACCATAAGGCATTTAGTACGCCAAAAGAACTCATTCAATTTATAAACAAACTCCGCCAGCTTTCCGGCGGAAAACCGGTAGGCTTTAAATTATGTATTGGCCATAAAAGTGAGTTTATAGCCATTTGTAAAGCCATGATGGAAGCAAATAGCTATCCAGATTTTATAACGGTGGATGGTGCTGAAGGCGGAACCGGTGCAGCGCCACAGGAATTTTCAAATTATGTGGGAGCGCCTTTATTGGATGGATTGGATTTTGTACATAATATCCTCACCGGTTTATCTATTCGCCAGCATATTAGAATATTGGCTTCTGGAAAAATACTCACCGGCTTCCATATTATACGTGCCATGGCACTGGGCGCCGATGTATGCTATACGGCAAGGGCAATGATGATGGCAGTGGGCTGCATACAGGCTTTGCTTTGCAATACTAATAAATGCCCGGTTGGCGTGGCTACACAAGATACTAAGCTCACAGTAGGGCTTGTAGTAGATGATAAAAAACAGCGGGTAGCCAATTTTCATAGGAATACCATTAAAAGTGTGGTGGAATTATTGGGCGCTTCCGGTTTGGAACGTAAGGAAAATATTACCCGATCCCATATTTACCGCAGGGTTTCTTTTCAATCTATGGCTACTTATGAAGAAATATTTCCTTCATATGCTGCAGGCTCATTTTTAACCGTAGTGCCGGATAGATACAAGCAAGATTTTAAAGTAGCAAATGCAGATTACTGGGGCTTTCCCAATATTGGGAGTTGGAGCCACCAGTAAGAAAAGCAATTGAACTGAGTATAATATTTGTTTTTTTTTGACACGTTCATTATCGTTTTTTACTTTCATAATTACCTTTGCAATATGTCTTCTGATGAATCCTTTAAAAACACAACAATAACCCAGGCCAGTTTGCGTAATTTATTTTTAGCGCATGTAGGGCAAACGTCGGAAGCCCCGCTTGCCTTGCATATTACAAAGGCTAAGGGAACAAAAATGTGGGATGCAGCGGGAAAAGAATATATTGACCTCATTGGCGGAATAAGCGTTTGCAATATTGGACACTGTCACCCACAGGTAGTGGAAGCCAAAAAAAACAGGCAGATTAATATTTGCACATAATGGTATATGGCGAACTTATAGAAAGTCCGCAGGTGCATTATGCAAAATTAATTACTGAAAATTTGCCTGCATCGCTCAACTCGGTTTTTTTTACTGCAAGCGGCGCCGAAGCAACAGAAGGCGCCATGAAGCTGGCCAAAAGGGTAACCGGTCGCACACAAATAGTTTCGTTTAATAATTCTTACCACGGTAGTACGCAAGGTGCTTTAAGTATTATGGGAAGCGAATACTGGCAGCAGGCTTACAGGCCTTTACTGCCCGATATTTTACAATTGCGGTATAACAACTTAGAAGATGTAGAAAAAATTACAGCACAAACAGCATGTGTATTTGCCGAAACCATACAGGCAGAAGCCGGTGTAATTGTTCCAAAGAATAATTGGCTTTATAGGCTACGTCAAAAATGTAATGAAACCGGCGCTTTATTGGTGCTGGATGAAATACAATGCGGCTTTGGCCGTAACGGCAGCCTTTGGGCTTTTGAACAATTTAATATAGTGCCCGATATTTTGCTATTAGGGAAAGCCTTGGGTGGCGGTATGCCAATGGGCGCTTTTATTGCCGATAAAAATTTAATGAATAGCTTAACCCACAATCCGGTACTGGGGCATATCAATACCTTTGGCGGCCACCCGGTAAGTTGTGCTGCTGGTATGGCGGCAATGAAAGTGCTGATAGCAGAAAACCTGCCTGCAAAAGTTGCAGCAAAAGAAAAATTATTTCGTAAACTATTGCTGCATTCCAAAATTAAAAAAATAAATAGCCTGGGTTTGATGATGGCAGTGTTCTTTGAAGATTTTGCACAGAATAAGAAAATTATAGACGCCTGTATTGCCCAGGGTATATTTACCGACTGGTTTTTATTTGCTCCGGAAGCATTGCGTATAGCGCCGCCACTAAATATTAGTGAGGAGGAAATTGAAGTAGCTTGTAAGCGCTTACTTGAAGTATTCAGTTGTTAAAAAACCATTAAGTGATTAAGAAAATTAAGGGTATCATTTACCTTCGTTTTAAGACGCATTTACTCTTTTAATAGTTAAAATTTTTTAAAACAACAATTGGTACAACTCCTCCACCTTGCCTAGTGCCAGCACTTCAATACCCGGGTGGAACTTATTTAAATTTTTTGCACTGTACCTGCTTACAATTATTTTTTCAAAACCCAGTTTTTCTGCTTCTGCTATGCGTTGTTCTATACGGTTTACGGCTCGTATTTCGCCGCTTAAGCCTACTTCGCCGGCAAAGCAAATATTTTGCGGCAGCGGTACATCTTCATAACTGCTGAGCAAGGCGCTTACAATGGCAAGGTCAATACTTGGGTCTTCTGCCTTTATACCACCGGCAATATTTACAAATACATCTTTAACGCCAAAATGAAAACCACCCCTTTTTTCCAAAACTGCCAGGAGCAATTGTAACCTTCTTAAATCGAAACCACTTACGGTACGCTGCGGTGTGCCATAAACGCTTTGGGTAACCAGGGCCTGCGTTTCTATTAATAATGGCCTTATGCCTTCAATAGTTGCAGCTATGGCAATACCGCTTAAAGCTTCTTCTTTTTGGGTTATTAAAATTTCGCTGGGGTTTTGTACGGGGCGCATACCTGCGCTGGTCATTTCGTAAATACCCAGTTCCGACGATGAGCCAAAGCGATTTTTTAAGGTTCTTAAAATACGGTATGCATAGTGCCGGTCTCCTTCAAACTGCAAAACTGTATCTACCATGTGCTCTAAAATTTTTGGGCCGGCTATATTTCCATCCTTGGTAATATGCCCAATTAAAAAAACCGGGGTTTGGGTTTCTTTGGCATAGCGCTGCAACTCGGCTGCGGTTTCTCTTATTTGGCTAATGCTCCCTGGCGAAGATTCTACAAAGGGTGAATGCAGCGTTTGTATGGAATCTACAATAACCAGTTGCGGCTTTAGCTTTTTAATTTCCTGGAAAATTTTTTGGGTATCGGTTTCTACCAAAAGATAAAACTCTTCAGAGGCAATACCAATCCTGTCGGCACGCATTTTTATTTGCTGCTCACTTTCTTCTCCGCTGATGTAAAGGGTGCGTATTGCATTGAGTTGAAGCCCGTTTTGTAAAAACAATGTACTTTTTCCAATGCCCGGCTCACCGGCTACTAAAACAATACTGCCGGGTACTATACCGCCACCCAGCACACGGTTAAGCTCTGTATCTGTAGTAACTATCCTTTCTTCCTCGGCACTGCTTACTTTACTTAGTGATATAATTTTGGAGTTGCTGTTTCCATTGTAATCTTTCCATAAGTCTTTGGGATCTTTGGCTCCGGTTTTTGTGATGATTTCTTCTACAAAAGTATTCCACTCGTTACAAGACGGGCATTTGCCTAACCATTTTGCACTTTCATACCCGCAATTCTGACAAAAAAAAGCCGACTTGGTTTTACTCATAAAGTAAAGTTAGCCAAACCGCTTTATACTTATTTTTATTTGGCGAACCGCATTATTAAAATAACTGCTTTCACAAAATCAGTTTACCCGAAATTGTATTAATGGGCTTATCTAAATTTTTTTAAAAAAAGAAGAACACAATAGCCTGGAAAAATTGGTAAATGAATTCGAAAATGAGGAAAAGAAAAATAGTTCAAGGTAAAATCATTCTTAAACTATTGGAAGAGGTGATTTTTATAAGTGTGTTTTTGATTTTAAAACCGGGTTACTAAAAAGTAAAAGGGTCAACATTACTGATGACCCTTTATACTTACTAACCCATTAAATTCTATTGCTAAATTACAAATTGAGCCGACAAAAAAAATAATTTTTGCCATTGTTGATAATTTTTCTGCATTAAAATTTGTAATAATCTATGAGTTTTAATAGTGTAAATAATTGATAATCATTTTGTTGATAAAATTTTGCCCAATCTTGCTTCTGATTATTACAGCGATTAAAAAGTGGCGGTAAAATTTAATTTGGTTTATTTTATAAACTACTTTATGTTTGTGTAAAATTAATTAAAAATGAGGTTTTCTTTTGTTTTTTTGGGTATCATATTAATACAAATGGCAATGGGGCAGGTAAAGATAAATGGAACCGTAAAAGATCATAAGGGAAAGCCCATTTCTGGTGTAAGTGTTAGCTTAAAAGATACTTATGACGGATCTACATCGGATTCTTTAGGCCATTATAGCTTTGAAACCACCGAAAAAGGGTCATTTTTATTAGAAGCAAGCTGCTTAGGCTATGGTTCATATATGGTAAATTTGCAAATTGACAATAAAGACCTTTCAAATAATATAGTATTAAAAAAATTAATAACAGACCTTGAAGCAGTGGTAATTTCAGCGGGAACTTTTGAGGCAAGTGATAAAAAGAAAGGTACTGTACTTACCTCTTTAGATATTGTTACCACCGCCGGGGCAGATGGCGATGTTACCGGCGCATTAAAAACCCTGCCGGGTACACAGCAGGTAGGCGAAACTGGTGGCCTTTTTGTGAGAGGCGGCACGGCAACAGAAAGTAATATTTATATGGATGGCGCACTGGTAAATAATTTTTTTTACAGCAGTACGCCTGGAATTGCATCGAGGGGAAGGTTTAATCCCTTTTTATTTAAAGGAACTGTTTTTAGTACGGGTGGCTACTCGGCATTGTACGGGCAGGCGCTTTCATCTGCACTAATTTTAGAAAGTAACGATATGCCCGAAAGAACCGAAGCAAGCATTTCGGCACATATTATTGGTATAGGTGCTGGCTTGCAAAAACTGGCAAAAAATAAAAAATCGTCCTACGGCTTTTCGTATAATTTCACCCACCTGGGTTTAGCCTTTGCCATCATAAAACAAAGGCAGGATTATTTTCAAAACCCCGTTTATCACGAAGGCGATATAAATTTCAGGATTAAAACAAAGAAAAACGGCATCATTAAATATTATG
The DNA here is from genome assembly GCA_016699815.1 of Chitinophagaceae bacterium. Taxonomy (NCBI): domain Bacteria; kingdom Pseudomonadati; phylum Bacteroidota; class Chitinophagia; order Chitinophagales; family Chitinophagaceae; species Chitinophagaceae bacterium. The sequence goes on from CP065012.1 coordinate 1,812,464, forward strand.
GCTATTTCAGTACCGGTAAAGTGGGTTACCGTGTTGCCGATATAGATTCTGCAAGTTTGAAAAACGCTTTGAGCTTAAAAAACCCCAATACTTACCACAACATCAACTGGAGGCAAAATTTAAGCAATGGATGGAAACTTTTTACCAGCTTAAGTTTTAATGCCAACAAAACAGAATTTGGCCAGCAATTGCAGAATGATGCCCATCAAAAATTAATATTTCAAAATCCGGCCGGTTATGCTTTTAAAAATTTTGATATCATAAGCAGGCAATTTTTTACACAGGCAAGGGTAGTGGTTGATAAAAAATTAGGCGGATTAAGCGCTTTTCGTTTTGGCGCAGATTATTTTTACAGTAATGAAAAATCGGTATTTACGCAATACGATGGCACTACATACAAAGGCACTGTTCAAGATAATTTGCTGGCCAATTTTGCTGAAACCGACATTTACCTTTCCAATAACCTTGCCGTAAAATTGGGGCTAAGGGCAGAGCATTCTGCTTTAATAGAGAAATGGAATATTGCACCAAGGGTTTCCTTTGCCTATAAATTAAAACATAAAGATCAAATTTCATTTGCCTACGGCGATTTTTATCAAAAGCCTGAACCGGAATATTTGCCGGCAGCAAATAATGTTGGCTATGCAAAAGCTACCCATTATATTTTGCAGTATCAAAAAACGACAAGTTTAAGAACTTTTAGAACCGAACTGTTTTATAAGAACTATGCCCATCTTTATAAAACAGGCTTTAACAATAACGGAAAGCCAGAGGTAACCGGCAACAACGGTAATGGCTATGCCCGTGGGATAGAAATTTTCCTGAGAGATAAAAAAACCATTAAAAATGCCGATTTCTGGATATCTTATTCTTTTTTAGATACGCAAAGAGATTTTTTAAATTTTCCGAACCGCATGACGCCCAATTTTGCCGCAAAACATTCTGCTTCATTTGTGTTGAAAAAATTTGTAACAAAGCTCAAAACAAATTTTAACATGAGTTACAGTTTTGCTTCCGGCAGGCCATATTATAATATTGTGTTTGATGGGGTTCAAAATAAATATATAGTTGCCGATAAAGGGCAAACTATTAATTACAATAACCTTAGCCTTAGCTTTAATTACCTGCCTAATATTGGAAAAAAAGATGCCAAAACTTTTGGCGTATTGGTATTATCCATCAATAATATTTTAGGCCAAAAACAGGTATTTAATTATGAGTATGGGGCAATAAGCGGTAACAAACAAGCCATTGTACCTCCTTCAAAACGATTTGTTTTTATCGGGTATTTTTTAAGTTTTGGAACCGATAGAACCGAAGATGCCATTAATTTAAACCTTTAATAATTTAAACAATACAATTATGACACAGTATAACAACAGCCCCGAAGGCAAAGACCCAGAGCTTTGGGAAATTGCAAAAAAAGGGCAAGCTTTAAAACACACTTAATTACTTATGTGCTGGTAAACGCATTTTTATGGGCTATATGGTTCTTTAGTAAAGACAATGTGCATGCTCCGGGTTTTCCCTGGCCAATATGGACAACGCTGGGCTGGGGTATTGGCCTGGCCATGCATTATGCAAGTGCTTATATTTTTCCCCGTATGAATTCGGTAGAAAACGAATACAATAAATTAAAAAACAAACAATAATTAATAAAATTACACAACATGAAAAAGATTTTATATTTCTTAATCCTTTGCAGCATTACCATACCGGCATTGGCGCAGCAAAATGATAAATACACAGCAGCCATGCAAAAAAATTTAGCGGGTTTGGATTCTGCTTTTAAAAACCCGGAGGCAATGCTAGCTTTGGCCAATAGTTTTAACCGCATTGGCGAAGCCGAAAAAACACAATGGCTGCCTTATTACTATGCTGCCTTTTGCCAGGTAAATTATGGCTATATGCAGTTGGAAAAAAACAAAGACCTGGTAGATGATATTGCCGCAAAGGCAACGGAGTACCTAAACAAAGCCGATGCCATGAATGCCAAAAACTCTGAAATAAGCTGTGTAAAAAGTATGATAGCTACAAGTATTTTTTTGGTAAACCCCATGGTGCGTTATAATGAATATGGCGCCATAAGCCAGCAATACCTGGAAGAAGCCAAAATGCAGGATACCACAAACCCAAGGCCTTATTTTTTAATTGGCCAGGGATTGCGCTATACGCCAGAGCAATTTGGTGGTGGATGCAGCGCTGCATTACCCATTTTAGCAGAAGCGGCAAAAAAATATGAAACTTTTGTTGCTGCTTCAGCAATTGATCCCAATTGGGGCAAAGAGGTAAACAGCCAGTTAATAAAAAGTTGCCAGTAATTTTTTTTAATTGTCAATTTCATGCATTATTGATTTGTACTGCATTAATTTTTACCTGGATTATTCCCGGTTATTATATGCGTTCCCATTATTTAAAATCGCATTAAAATGGAAGAAAAAGAATTAAACTACGAAGAGGGTTTCCAACTCATACGATCTATGATATCGAGAGCAAGGGTATCATACCATTCTACCGGCATTGGCGCCATGATGTGGGGTATTGTAATTGCAGTATGTTCAATAGTGAGTTTTTTGCAACTCCAATATGATTTTAAGCTTCCCTTTGATATTTTTTTGCTGGCGCTGCTGGCAATTATACCCCAAATTTTAATATCCAGGAAAGTAAACAGGGAAAAGAAAATAAAAGCACATGAAGACAGATTTATAGATTTTTTGTGGATGGCTTTTGGCATTTGTATTTTTTTGTTGATACACTCCATCAACCTGGTTTTTTATAACTGGGAACCTGTTGCTAATGAATATACGGTATTTGCTGGCCATAAACCAGCTTTTAGGTTTGGTGAATTTACCAGTTCTTTTTTTCTAATCCTATATGGGTTGCCTACTTTTGTAACCGGCGCTGCATGCAGGTTTAAGCCTATGCTTTGGGGTGGTATCATATGCTGGGTTTGCGCAATTATTACGGCATATACGCCTGTAAAAATTGATCTGTTGCTTACGGCATTTTCGGCAATTGTGGCCTGGTTTATCCCCGGTTTAATAATGGAAAAAGTTTACAGGCTGGCAAAAAAAGAAGCGGCGTTAAATGTTTAAAGAACTGGATCCCATATTGCACTCACAACTTAGGCTTGCGGTAATGAGTTTATTAATAAGTGTTAAAGAAGCAGAGTTTACATTTATAAAAGATAAAACAAATGCAACTGCCGGAAACTTAAGTGTACAGTTAAATAAGCTTAAAGAAGCAGGTTATATTGAAGTAGTAAAGCAATTTAAAGATAATTACCCTCAAACCATTTGTAAAATAACGGCAAAGGGCATTAATGCCTTTGAAGAATATGTAAATGCACTGCAATCTTATATGGCCATTAAAAAAGAAGAGGGCTGATTTTATTCGTTTTCATCTATAGGGATATTTTCATCTACCGCATTTCTCAATACAGCAGCGCTCATTTTCTTTAAAGGATTTTTATATTGCTGTTTATGCTCGTTACGGTTGTAAATTATTTCGAGGCAGGTAAAAAGCGCAGCTTTAAAGGATGCATCGTCGGCAATGCCTTTGCCTGCAATATCAAACGCAGTGCCATGGTCGGGTGATGTACGAACAGCAGATAGACCTGCGGTAAAATTCACACCTTCACCAACGGCAAGGGATTTAAAAGGTATCAAGCCCTGGTCGTGGTACAAAGCCAGTACGGCATTAAATTTTTCATATTGGCCACGGGCAAAAAATGCATCGGCGCTGTATGGGCCAAAGCAAAAAATATCTTTGGTTTGTTTTGCCTCTTTAACTGCCGGTTTAATGATTTCTATTTCTTCTTTTCCTACCAGCCCATCGTCGCCTGCATGTGGGTTTAAGCCCAATACCGCAATTTTAGGTTTGGTAATACCAAAATCTTTTTTCAGCGATTCGTTAATTACCTTGAGTTTACTGATGATGGCTTCTTTAGAAATATTAGCGGCAATATCTTTTACCGGCACATGCTCGGTAAGTAAGGCTATCCTCATATTTTCGGCAACCATCATCATGGCTACATCTTTTGCAGCAAATAAGTTTTTTAAATATGGCGTATGGCCCGTAAAATTAAAAGCCGGGGATTGAATGTTTTTTTTATGGATGGGTGCTGTTATTAAGCCATTAATTTTTCCTCCTTTAAGCGCTTCTGCAGCCGTAGTAAGGCTTAGCGCTGCATATTTTCCACCGGTTTCATTTATTTGGCCTGGAGTTATTGCTATTTCTTCTTCCCAGCAATGATATACATTTACCTGCCTGGGGTTTATCCTGGTTGCATCCTTAATTATAGAAAAATTAAAGTGGGTATCTAGCAGGCTTTTTCTATAAAAGTTTAAAGTTTTATTATTTGCAAAAATTACCGGAGTACAAAATTCTAAAATCCTATTGTCACTTAATGTTTTAATAATTAATTCGGGGCCAATGCCATTAATATCTCCGCAGGTAAATCCAATTATAGGTTTGTTTTCATTACTAATCATTATACATGCTGTTTACTGTAAAATTACATATTAGGTATTTATTCTTAGTATTTTCTTTGTTAGATGGTAAAAATGCTAAGTAAACTTACTATTAATAAGTGTTTAGTAAATTATCTATGACGTTTATACAATAATAAGCAGTTTAATGCGTATTTGTACTATTAATGATAGTTGGGTATTGCTATGCCTGTACTTATTTATTTTAAATAAGCTACCTAACCTTATTATAAAACCAATATTATGAAAATAATTACACGATTAAGGTACTTTATCATTTCATTAGTTTTACTGTCTTTAACAGTTGACTTAAATGCACAATGCCCTGGTGGTTATAATCAATACAGGTTAGATTGGGATTATCATGACTTTATACCCAACACAGGATCTTATGTAGCACCAACACCTTATGTAACATTGGCCCAATCCCAAACGCAGAGGTTTATTTTGGAACTCAAAAAGTAACCATTACGCATAATTATGCAGGCTCCAGGGATCCCGGGGATAATACCACCAATACCGCCGCCGGTATTTCTTATGGTACAGGCGCAGATGTGGAGTTTGTAGGTAATGGAGTTATTAATGTAACCTTTGATCAGCCGGTAAGAAATGTTCAATTTTCAGTTTATGATATAGACAGGAACCAGAGAGTTGCCGTTACGGCACTTAATGGTGTTGTGCCTGTTGTTATCACCAATATGATAAGGGTTTCCGGAACTACATTAACTATTGCAGGCGCTGGTACAGTTTTGGCAACAGCTTCGGCAAATAATACAACAGTTGCCAATAACAATACCAACGCAGCCATTAATGTAGATATAGCAGGGCCGGTAACATCTTTTACACTTACTGTAACTAATAGCGGAACTTGTAGTAGCAGTTGTGGTACCGGAGGTTCAGAAAATGGTGTTTTCTGGCTTTCGGATATAATTGCCTGTTATACCGGAAGCTTCCCCAGTAATTATTATGCAGTTTCAACTCCTTTTACCGGCCAGCCGGCTTATGTGCTTACAGTAAAAGATGATTCTGTTTTTTATGTGAATGTGGCCAATGGTGTTGCCCGCTTTTTATTTCTTGATAATGGAAATAATAATATTAACTCCATGGCTTATGATCCATATCGCCATATGGTTTATTATACCTATAGCCTATCCGGCCCAGGTGGTACTATAAATCCCAATCAAAGAACTTTAAGAAGGTATGATTATGATATGGATACGCTTGGCATTGTGGAAAATGATGTAAGGAATTTGGATATCCCATTATTTGACCAGGGTGTAGAATCTGGATCGGCAGCATTTTTTAATGGTTCTCTCTATTTAGGTATTGAAGCAGGTACATCTGTTTCCGACAGGGAAGCTATGATATGGAAAATAGACTTTGATGCAAGTTATGCAGCGTTGCCCAATGCCAGCCAGGTTTATGGAACTCAATCTAACATCCACGACTGGGGTGATATTGGCATTTACGATGGTATATTATATGATTTTGATGGAAGGACAGGAGGTAATGAAGATTTTTATCATAAGGATATGAATAACGGACTCACTGTTCATTTTAATAATAGCCCAAGTTCATTGGTGCCCAGGCAGGTTGGTGTAGATTATCTTGGCCGGGTGTATAATATCGGTTCGTCTAATACTATTAGTGCAGGCACAATTGTGCCTTATAATTATAACGGCACAGTAAATGTTCCTCTTACCCGTAACTTGAGTTATAATAATTATTTACCGGTTGGTAGCTGGGGCGATGCCGCAGAAGCCTTTAAGCCAAAAACCGATTTTGGAGATGCACCAGCTTCTTACGATCCGCCTGCTTTTGACCCCGGAACCCATGAAAGAAATGACAGCATTAGGCTGGGTACTGCCGTAGGTATTGAGTGGGCTAAGAAAGTTTCTATAGATGCTACCGGTGATGGCGGCGAAGAAGACGCTATCGCCGGTATCCAAATAATTCCCAATGGCATTTCAACTTTTTCGGTAAATGCAGATGTATTAAATAGAACCGGCAGAAATGCTACCCTTGTAGCGTGGATTGATGCCAATGGTAGTGGAACATATGAAGCAACAGAAGGAATAACGGTAACGGTTGGTAGTGCGCCTGGAATTCAAACCATTTTGCTCACCTGGCCCGGTATTAATGTTACCGTACCAGTTAATGATACAACTTTTATGCGCTTAAGGTTTGCAACTACTGACCAGGGGCTTTCTACCACTACGCCTAATGGATATGCCGATAATGGCGAAATAGAAGATTACCCGGTTTTTGTAGTAAGGGTTTTAGATAATAAAAAAATAACGCTTAATGTCCAAAAAACTTCTCAACAAAAAGTTTCTATTGAGTGGTATATAAATGAAGAAAGAGGTATTGCTCATTATGAATTGCAAAAAAGTGAAGATGGGCTTTATTGGCAAATGCTTACAGCAAAACCGGCCAATAGCTTAAACCCTGTTGCTGCACAATATACAGCAGTTGATGAAAATCCATTTGTACCGGTTACTTATTTTAGGGTTAAGGCAATTGCAGTAGATGGTAAAATATTTTATAGTGGTACCAAAAAAATAGATTTTGGAGCTAAAAATTCAATAACGGTTTCACCCAATCCTGCAAAAGATATGGCAAAGCTAAGTTTTGGTGCTTCCAATGCAGGAATGGCGCAAATAAGCCTAATAGATTATAGCGGCAGGTATGTAATGACGAACAAAGCAGCAGTAGTAAAAGGTATAAACACAGTAAACCTTGAAGGAGTTGGGCGCTTGCAAAGCGGAGTATATAATATTAAAATTCTACTAAGCAATGAAGTGCTGCAAACCTCATTAATAGTAGTAAAATAAAACACACAAAGAACTGTTTTAAAATTCAATCCTAATATAAAACCAACAATACAATGACCGGTAAAAAACAATGGCTGATGCTTTTTAGTGCATGCTTATTTTCAATGCTTTCTCATGCACAGGAAAAATACAGTAAGGTTAAATTACCTGTAACTTCAGAAGAAATCAGGAAGTTTGCTTTCAATAATTTAAATATTGACCACTTCAATTACGAAGGCAATGCTATGCTGCTGGTATTAAACAGTGAAGAGCTACAATCGTTAAAAAATGCACATTATCCTTTTGAGCTTTTAGTGGATGATGTAGTTAAGGCCACTATTGATGAAAACAGGAATATTGTTGCTGAAATTTCAACAGGAAGGGCGCCTTTGCAGGGAGATGGCTCAGAGAGAATTGCCAACATTATTGCAACACCTGCATTATTTGGTAATGGTGGTACTTTAAGACTTGGCGCTTCTGCAAGCAACCCGGGCTATTTTACTTATGCCGATATGGTGGCAAAAATGCAGCAACTTGCCACAAATTATCCCAATCTTGTATCGGTATATTCTATTGGCACCACAGCTGTTGCTGCCGATGGAGCACCAGCTCAAACTATTTATGGAGTAAAAATTTCCGATAATGTTTCTGTAGACGAAAATGAACCAGAAGTATTATATACAGGAATGCAACATGCAAGAGAGGCTATAGGTGGAACAAGCATGATTTTCTTTATGCAATACCTTGCAGAGAATTACAGCAACCCCGATAATATTATTAAAGAATTAGTAGATAATAGGGAAATTTTTATAATTCCCTGTGTGAACCCACAAGGCTATATGTATAATTATAGCGGCGCAAGTGGCTACCCTGTAACCGGCGGCGGTTTATGGCGTAAAAACAGGAGGCATACCGGCGGTGGTGCATCTAATATTGGGGTTGACCTAAACAGGAATTATAGCGTGGATTTTGCCAATTGTGCCGGCGCTTCTTCTTCCTGCGGATCTACCAATCCTACCAGTGATACATATTTTGGTACAGCTGCATTTTCTGAGCCCGAAACAAGGGCTATTAGAGATTTTGTATACTCAAGAAATTTTGTAAACTCTATAGATCAGCACTGTTACGGTCCATATTATTCTTTACCTTATGGAAGACCATCTTTACACGCTCCATACAGCCACGAAGATTCAGCTTATTACAGAGCAATACCGGCTTTGATGGGTTATTATAATGGCCACCGTGCAGGTAATAGCCCCGAAACGGTAAACTATGAAGTAGCCGGTGGTATTAAAGACTGGTTGCTTTTAGGCGATATTGGTGTTGGCTCAAAAGGTAAAATTTATGGCATGACAGGTGAAGCAGGTGGCGGTAATTTTTGGGCACCGGTAAGCCAAATCATACAACTTTGTAAAGAAAATTGTTTTCAAAACCTGCAACTGGCTTATGCTGCAGGCGCTTATTATGACGTGCAGGATTTGGATGATATGGCAATACCATCAGGCAATATTACCGGTAACTTAAGCTGCCAGGTTCGGAAAATAGGGTTGGGTAATGGCCAGGTTACTATTTCATTCATACCTATTTTAAATATCACTACCTCAACTCCGCCAATTACCACTACCATTTCAAATTATTTTGATACCTATGATGCAACTTTTAATTATACTTTGCCGGGATCAATTGCTGCAGGCCATAGAATTGAATTTGTATGGAAGGTAGAAGCAGGCGGTATTGCAGTTTATGATACCGTAATAAAATTTTATTCCCCGGTTACTATGTTGAATGAGAACATGGAAGGAAGTTTTGCAACAAACTGGACAGCAATTCCTTCAGGATCGGCCAACTGGGGGTTTACTACCCTGTCTGCTTTTGGCGGTACACATTCCATGACCGAATCTCCTTTAGGAAATTATACAACAAGCTCAACCAGAACAGTAACCTGCAATACCTTTTTTAACCTTGCAGATGCAACAGAAGCTTATATCAATTTTTGGATTTGGCACAGGTCCGAAAATTTTAGAGATAAATTGCAGTTACAGGTTTCAACTAACGGAATTACCTGGACGGCAGTAAGCGGCTCTACAACCGTTATGGAAAATAACACAACCAATGGCGGAACTTTAGGCGGGCAGCCTGCGCTTACTGGCATACGTAATGAATGGACGAGAGAAACCTATAATATCAGTGCTTATATTGGTTTCTCCAATGTAAGGTTCAGGTTTGTGTTTACCTCTGATAGTGATGCAAGCGCTTTTGCTTTTGAAAGAGACAACGGTTTTTTTATTGATAATGTGAAGCTGTTTAAATCTACGGTGCTTACTCCTTTGGCTGTTGCTTATATAAACCTGGATGGAAAAATGTTGCCTGGCAAAGTGGTTCAACTCGACTGGGAATCGGCTATTGACGATGATTTTGACCATTTTGTAATTGAAAAATCTGTAAATGGTGGTGTTACCTATAATTCAATTGGGCAGATAACCAATACTACAGCGCCATTCCGCTACCTCGATCATTCTCCCGTACCCGGAAATAATTATTACAGGGTAAGGAGGGTTGACCATAATGGTAATTATCTTTTTAGCAGGACCGTAAGGATAAATAATAACCTTGCTCTCTATGCCATTAATGTTTATCCCAACCCGGTTGTAGACATCATGAAAGTGAGGTTTCAAAATACAATTGCCAGTGAAAAACTTACGTTCTCTATTATAGATGGAGCAGGGCGTAAAGTTTTGGTTCAAAAATCAACTATTGCACCAGGTGCAATTGAAGTGATGCTAAACCTTAAAGGCCTTGCACAAGGAATATATATATTAAAGGTTTCCAATAAAAATAATGAAACCCTGAGTAACCAGAAGTTTATTAAAGAATAAACAAATTTATTGATAAAAATTTTATAAAAAAGCCCCTGTTTATCAGGGGTTTTTTTTATAGTACATTTGCAAGAATGTATCGCTTAAAAAAATCGCTGGGCCAACATTTTTTAAAAGATGAATCCGTAATAATAGATATCATCCATGCTTTAAAGCAAGAGCAGTTTACCAATTTGCTCGAAGTAGGCCCCGGAGCCGGTGCGCTTACCAGGCATTTAATTCACCTGCAATCTGTGAATTTTAAAGCTGTAGAGCTGGATGAGGAAAAAGTAGCTTACCTGGAAAAAAATTACCCGGCATTAAAAGGAAAAATTATACAGCAGGATTTTTTAGGGATTGAAAAGCCTTTTGCCGGTTCCTTTGCAGTAATTGGAAATTTTCCCTACAATATATCTACAGAAATTTTATTTAAATTGCTGGACTGGAGGGATGAAGTACCTTTTATTATTGGAATGTTTCAAAAAGAAGTAGCCGAAAGAATTGCCGCAAACCCGGGCAATAAAATATACGGAGTTACCAGCGCACTCATTCAGCCTTATTATAAAATTGACTATTTGTTCGATGTGCCTCCGGAAAAATTTAATCCCCCGCCAAAAGTTATGAGCGCCGTAATTAAATTATCCCGTAAGAAGGATGTGCTGAAAATGAAATCGGCCAAAGCATATAAAAACCTGGTTAAAACCGCCTTTAACCAAAGGCGTAAAACTTTGCGTAACGGCGTAAAAAGCTTATTTAGCGCCGAAGTTTTAAAAGAAAATATTTTTGATAAAAGGGCAGAGCAGTTAAGTATCGAGGACTTTGCTGCTCTTAGCTTTCGAATGCATAAAGTTTGAAGTTTATTTTTACCATATCGTTTTTTCTTTTAATGTCAATATTATTTTTAAGTTGTTACACACCACGGTATGTGTACAGCCCGCCTGCGCAAAATGTTGCAACGCTTACCCAAAAAGGTGATTCCAGGCTGGCCATTTTATATTCAACCAACGCCGGTAGCAATAATGAAATAGTGGAAATTGGCAAAGCAACTTCAAATGGGCTCGATGTACATTCAGCTTATGCCATAAGCAATCATGTAATTACCCAATTCAATTTTTTTTACCGAAACGAGCAAAATAGCAATAGAGACAACAGTAATTCTTTGCCGGAACTCATCCGATATAAAAGAAATTTAGCAGAAATGGCGTTGGGATATTTTACCCCAGTGAACGCCGGCCAAAAATCTTTTTTTTATTTGATGGGTAGCACAGGCCTCGGTAATTTTCGGTTTAAAGATTACGACGTAAACGGAAACAGCGTTTCCCCTAAGTATTTTCATGAAGCCTCAATTTTTAAATTGAGTATACAGCCGGCATTATTATTTAAATTAAGAAAGCAATTTTCCATTGCATTTGCCTCAAAAATTAGTTTTATAGATTATCGTAATATTAAAACTAATTACAACGAGCAACAACTGGACCTTTATAAATTAAAAGATTTGGAAAAGGGATGGATATCATTTTGGGAGCCTGCTTTGCTGGTAAATTATCATTTTAAAAAGTTGCCCTACCTGCAACTGGAGGGTCAACTGGGAGCTGCATTTTTATTAAACAGTAAGTTTGTAGATGCCCGAACCATCAATGTATCTATTGGGGTAGCAGCAGACATAGCCAGTTGGGTCAAAAGAAAGCCCGAACAAAAGAAATAACCCATTAGTTGTAAATTTGCCAATAGCAGCTATCTGCCTTTGATTGCTTCATTCCATATTTTAACATCTATGAGTTTTTCTACAAAAAATAAAGTACGCATTGTTACAGCCGCTTCTCTATTCGATGGCCACGATGCCGCCATTAACATTATGCGCCGCATTTTACAAAGTAAAGGCGCAGAAATAATTCACCTCGGCCACAACAGGAGCGTGGCAGAAATTGTGGAATGTGCCATAGAGGAAGATGTGCAGGGTATTGCCATTACCAGTTACCAGGGCGGCCATGTAGAGTTTTTTAAATACATGAAAGACCTGCTCAATGAAAACGGTTGCGGGCATATAAAAATATTTGGCGGCGGTGGCGGCACCATTTTGCCTGCAGAAATTGAAGAGCTTCATGCCTATGGCATTACCCGTATTTACAGCCCCGACGATGGCCGTAAAATGGGCCTGGAAGGTATGATTGAAGATGTGGTAAAAGAATGTGATTTTAGCCTTAATGGAAACGGCAATTATACAAGCCCTATGACTTTGGGCGAAGTAAAAGATGTAAGAACTATTGCCCGTAAAATAACTAATGTAGAAAACGGAATAAAAATAGACCAGGATAATTTTAATAAAAAAATTCCGGTACTCGGCATTACCGGCACAGGCGGTGCAGGCAAATCATCCGTAACCGATGAAATTGTACGCAGGTTTTTAAACAATTATACCGATAAAACAATTGCGGTAATATCGGTTGATCCCAGTAAAAAGAAAACCGGCGGCGCTTTGCTGGGCGACCGTATCCGCATGAATGCCATCTCCTCCCCACGGGCTTATATGCGCTCTCTGGCAACACGTGAAAGCGATGTGGCGCTGAGCCAGTATGTACAGGAAGCCATTGATATTTGCCGTGCAGCTCAGTTTGATTTTATTATTTTAGAAAGCGCCGGCGTGGGTCAAAGTGATGCTTCTATTTTAGATTATTGCAACATCAGCATGTATGTAATGACGCCGGAGTATGGCGCACCATCGCAACTGGAAAAAATAAATATGCTGGATTATGCCGATGTAATTTGCCTAAACAAGTTTGACAAAGCCGGCGCCTTTGATGCCTTGCATGATATTCGCAAGCAATATAAACGCAGCCATGCCTTATGGACCGCTAAAGATGAAGAATTGCCCGTAGTAGGCACTATTGCTGCTCAGTTTAACGATGCTGGCGTAAACGAATTGTTTGAAAGGCTCATGGAAAAGTTGGAAGAAAAAACCGGCGTTACTTTTAAAGGCCATGTAGCGCACCATGCACATAATAAAGATACGAGCAACCAATCCACCATCATACCTCCTAAAAGGGTAAGGTACCTGGCAGAAATTGCAGAAACCATAGACAGCTATGATAAATGGGTAAATGAACAGGCAGCTATGGCCAGGCAATTATACCATATTGATAGTTTAAGCGCATTGCTCTCTGCAACAGTAAAAGACGAATTAGAAAAGTTAAAGAAAACTTTAGAAGAAAAATTAACAACTGAAAATAAAAAATTACTTGATAGCTGGCAGGCAACAAAAGAACGCTACAGTAAAGAATATTACGAGTTTAAAGTAAGGGATAAAATTATTAAACAACCACTAACGTATAAAAGTTTATCGGGTACAATTTTACCTAAAGTATTATTGCCCAAATACAATGACTGGGGCGATATTTTAAAATGGCAGTTGCAGGAAAATGTGCCCGGCGAATTTCCTTTTACCGCAGGAGTTTTTCCTTTAAAAAGAGAAGGCGAAGACCCTACCCGTATGTTTGCCGGCGAAGGCGGGCCCGAAAGAACCAACCGCCGCTTTCACTATGTAAGCCTTGGCCAGCCTGCAAAGCGCCTGAGCACAGCATTCGACAGCGTTACCCTTTATGGCGAAGATCCTGCTTACCGCCCCGATATATACGGCAAAGTGGGCAATAGCGGGGTAAGCATTGCCACCGTAGATGATGCCAAAAAATTATACAGTGGCTTTGATTTATGCGATGCCAAAACTTCGGTGAGTATGACCATTAATGGGCCTGCGCCTATAATACTTGCCTTTTTTATGAACGCCGCTATTGATCAGCTTTGTGAGAAATATATTATTAACAACAATTTAAAAGAAGAGGTCAATAAAATTATCGAGTCAAAATACAAAGTAAAAAATTTGCCCAAATACCTTGGGGCAGATGGGCAACCGGTATTTGCAGAAAAAGGAGAACTAAAAGGAAGCCTGCCCGGCGAAAGTAATGGCCTGGGATTACGTTTACTGGGATTAAGTGGTAAAGATGTACTGCCCGAAGAAGTGTATACACTTATAAAAGCAAAAGCGCTTAGTACAGTAAGAGGTACGGTTCAAGCTGATATTTTAAAAGAAGACCAGGCGCAAAACACCTGTATATTTTCAACAGAATTTGCTTTAAAATTAATGGGAGATGTGCAGCAATATTTTATAGATCATAAAGTGCAGAATTTTTACAGTGTAAGCATTAGTGGTTACCATATTGCAGAAGCTGGCGCCAACCCGGTAACCCAACTGGCCTTTACATTGGCCAATGGTTTTACTTATGTAGAGTATTACCTCAGCCGTGGTATGCATATTGATGATTTTGCTCCCAACCTCTCTTTTTTCTTTAGCAATGGTATGGACCCCGAGTACAGCGTAATAGGTCGTGTGGCACGCCGTATTTGGGCCAAAGCCTTAAAGCATAAGTATAAAGGAAACAACCGGAGTCAAAAATTAAAATACCATATTCAAACCAGCGGCCGCTCTTTACATGCTCAGGAAATAGATTTTAATGATATACGCACCTGCTTGCAGGCATTGTATGCCATTTACGATAATTGTAATTCGCTCCACACCAATGCTTACGATGAAGCTATTACCACACCAACGGAAGAAAGTGTGCGCAGGGCTATGGCCATTCAATTAATTATTAACAGGGAGCTGGGTACCGCCAAAAACGAAAACCCCAACCAGGGCTCTTTTTTAATAGAAGAACTTACCGACCTGGTAGAGCAGGCCGTGTTACATGAGTTCAACCGCATTACAGACAGAGGTGGAGTATTGGGCGCTATGGAGCGCATGTATCAACGTAATAAAATTCAGGAAGAAAGCCTTTATTACGAAACCCTAAAGCACACTGGCGAATATCCTTTAGTGGGTGTAAATACTTTTTTAAGCAAGCAAGGCTCACCAACTATTTTACCACAAGAGGTAATACGCAGTACCACCGATGAAAAAGAATTTCAAATAAAAACTCTGGAAGCATTTCAAGCACGCCATTCTGGAGAAAGTGCAGCAATGCTCAAGCGATTGCAACAAGTGGCTGTAAACAATGACAACCTGTTTGAAGAACTAATGGAAACAGTAAAATACTGTTCACTTGGGCAAATTACTAATGCATTATACAGTGTAGGTGGGCAGTACAGGAGAAATATGTAGCGCTATTTTTTCTTTTTCCACTTTTTTAAATCCAGGTAATCCAGGTAATAAATAATTTTTAAGGAAAGGTTATTGTTCTGGTCTTCTTTAAGCGTATTGCCAATATTGTGAAAATAGTTTTTCTCCACTTCATCCCTGAATTCCATAATAGAATTTTTCCATACCAGGTTTAAGAAGCTGCCCGGGGCAAACTGCCAGGTGTACACAAAATCAATATTAAAAAAGTTTACATTTTTATTTTCATTTTGGCCGTATGTAAAATTGGGTAATAAAGAGCCGTTATTTTGAAGGGTATAAAATTGCTTATAATTTACTTTGCTCCAGTAATGCCTTACCCGGGTATTAATGCCCGATTTTGCATTGAAATTGTATTTAAAATTCAACACATTTTCTATTTCGTTCCTGTCCCTTCTTCCAAAAATAATATCATTGCCATCTATACTTGCAAAACCTATATTATTAACCTGTGGTTCTATGCCCAATTCATGAGCAATGGAAAATTTATCATTAAACCTATAGCGATGGAAAAACTCAAACTCGTACATAAATCCATTAAACAAACTTCGGTTTAAGTAAAATAAATTTATATTAGCCTTATATTTTTTTGCATCGTTGGATTCTACCCAAAGGTTACCGTAGGCGCTTTTCCATCCCCTGAAAAACCTTCCCTCTACCCTGGGTTCATTAAAATCGTTGTACTCCGGTTCATAGCCTACCATTGCCCCTGCATTCCATAAGTTTTTCAATTGTGTGTTTGCGTTAACATTCACCGCTGCCGATCTGTACCTGGATGGATCAAGTTGCCGGGAGTAAAAAGAATTGAAATTTAAAAATAACTTATTGTACCAGTTTGTGGGTTTTAGCCAATTGTAACCCATGTACATACTATGGTCTAAAAAATTATTAAAAGTGAAATAGCCCATATCCCTGCTGTTATATTTAGCATTACTAAGCGACTGGTTTATTATAAACGTAAAGCGCCCGCTTGATTTTCCAAAATACAGTTTGCTTGAAAACCCTGTTATGGTTTTTTCGTTTTGACCGGTATTAAAAATGTTGCTGCTGGCAATTTCGCCGCCATAGTTCCAACGGTTTTTCTTATCGTTAAAATCAAAAAGCGCTGCTGTTACATTGGCGTCATAGGTTTTACCGCTTCTCCATACATTGGTATTAATCAAACTAATGCTTGAATTATTTTTTAAAGATTGATTAAGAACAAGGATATTATAATTGGTGAGTGGATTGGTTTCAATTTTACGTTGCCTGTAGCTATCATCTTCTACAATAGCATATTGTGGATTGGATAGAGCATTAAAAAAACCTACACCCAACCCTTTCTGCGTTCTGCCTGAAATTTTTGTGGCATTGATTAATTTAGTCTCTACAGGGTTTTTTACAATATGCTCATTGGGCTGTAACTGATCTTGAACTGTAATATAATTTACCGGAAATCCACCAATACGCCTGGAGTAAAACAAATTTCCTTTACCGAATAATTCGGTTCCTTCTGTAAAAAAAGGCCTGTTCTCAGCATATTTTATTTCAAATGGGCTAAGGTTAAGTTGCTGGTTATCGCTTTGTACTTGTCCAAAATCGGGTATCAGCGTCATGTCTAATGTAAATGCCTGGTTAATGCCGAATTTTACATCCATTCCGCCATTTACAGACGATGACCAACTTTTTACCACAGGATCAGGCGATGGAAAATGATTGATATACGAAGAAAAATAGGGAGAAAATTGCAACCTTATTGGCGGCTTACCAATGCTTAGGCCTTTCCATACTGCTTCTTGTGTGAGAAAACCATTTACCCTTGGGTCAATTGGGTTCCAGGTATATTGTTCCTCACTTGTTCTTCGCCTCCTGGTAATATTTAAGCCCCAATCCTGAACGTCTTTATTGCCAAATCGAATGGCCGAAAAGGGAATAAACATTTCTAAGCTCCAGCCGTCATTATGTATTGCTACATTACTTTCCCAAACCGCATTCCACGAAAAATCTTCTGATTCGGAATTGGGTGAAGGCGGAGACATTTTTGCATCCCATTGCTCATTGAGTGGCGTAACAAAATATTCAAATCCATTGAGCTTGTCGTAATAAGTGTCAAGCGTAAGTCCTACATAATCATTGGTGCCAAATCCATCTCTTCCGGAAAGTTCTTTTGCAATGCTATCTTTACTATTTTCATAACAGTATGTACCAAAGTAAATACCTGTTTCATTGTACATAAGATAGGCAATGGTACGGGTAGCAAATCTTTCTTTTGCTCCTGGGTTCCTGCGAAACTCCGTCATGTCTTTCATTACCGGCGCATCTTTCCAGGCTTCATCATTTAAAAGCCCGTCAATTTTTATAGGTTTTGTAGTTTTATAAGCAGGAAGCTCTAAGGGAGGTTTTGTTTGCGTAAATGCAACCGTGGAAAAGAATAACAACTGTAGAGACAGTAGTATTTTTTTAAAATTCATAAACTGTTTTTAATGGCTATACTTAAAATCCTTTTACGAAGATAGCGTTGGTTTTTTTCTTTTTTTTGCCGTTCATCATTTCTTTAAGGCTTTATGAAACGCTTAACAGTACTGCTTTTTTGGGCTATGGAGGTACATAAAAAAACGGGTTGATTTTTACAACCCGTTGAAAAATATTTATTTAATTAATTATTGAAAATCCTGGCTGCTTACGCCTTCGTTAAATTTAATGTCGGTAACCTTAAAGGTAACCTCTTGCTCATCACGGTTTTTGATTAATTCAAAGGGTACGGTAAAGTTACCTGCTTTGCGGTAATCGTTATACACCGTTGTTTCTACTTTACCATCTGCAGTGGTTGCTTCTTCCTGTAATAACAGGCCCGATTTTATTGAATATTGTTGTATGGATGTTTTGCCACTGGGCATCACCACTTTTAAGCGATATGTAGCTTCGTTATTGTAATTTCCGGAGCCAAGGTAATCCAGTTTATAATCGCTGCTCAAATAACTGAGTTGGGGAAAAATACCTTTTTCATCTTTCAATTCTTTTGTTTCTTCTTCATCGAGGTCTTTCTTTTGCGGGCCTCGCTGCTGGTAACCGCTGGTGCCGTTAAATACTTGTTTAAAAATAGTCATGGTTCCCATTTTTAATTCCATAGCTGTAGAATTGGGTAACATCTTTTTTTCTGTACCATCGAAACTGCGCCCCATTACATCCATCGAAAGATTGGTTAAGCTGCTGTTTATTTTTTTCAATTCTTCTTTACCTCCAATAGCTTTGAGGTAACTATCAACAATATCAAAAGCAGAAATTTTATCGGTAGTTTTTACAGATGGGTCAGCTTTTACTTCTTTTACTTCTTCCACAACAGGATTGGCAAACCTATCGTATTTTTTTATGGGGAAGCCATACTTAAGTAAACCAGGTATTATTTTATCTGCATTGCCAGCAATTAATATCCTTGAATTATTTTCACTAAAATATTTTGCAGAAACCCTTTTAATGTCATCCAGTGTTACGGCATTTATTTTTTGGAGAAATGTACGGTAAAAATCTTTTTCTAAACCGTTAATAAGAATATTGCTTGCATAAGTTGCAGTTTTTGCAGGGTCTTCCATGCCCAATGCAAAGCTACCGTTGTACAGCGCTTTGGCATTTGCCAGGTTTTCGGCAGTTACTTTTCCATCTCTCATGGCAAGTATTTCTTTAAAAATTTCTGATGAAGCGCTATCTACTTTTTCTGTTCTTACGGCTGCTGTTGCCGTAAATAAAGCTGGGAAACGGCCATTGCCTACACTGGAATAACTGCCATAAGTAAACCCGTGTTTTTCCCTAAGGTTCATAAATAATTTAGATTCTGCACCGCCACCCAAAATATAATTGGCTAATAACAGGGCATGATAATCGGGGTTGCTTAATGGATTGTTTACAATATTGCCCACCCTTATTTCTGCCTGTACTGCTGTAGGGATATTTATAAAATCTATTTCGGTTTTTGCAGGGTTTTCTGCTTTTGGCGCTGTGGGAACCGGTAATTTTTTACCATCCCATTTGCCCAAATATTTTTCGGTAAGCGCTTTTGCATTAGCTGCTGTAATGTCGCCTACAAAGGTTAAATAAGACCGGGAAGGTGTTATGAAATTTTTGTAAGATACTTTTACATCATCCAGCGAAATATTTTTTACCGATTCTTCAGTAGTAAATTCACCCTGTGCCGTTTGCTTGCCATAGCTTAACGCTTTATAAACCCTGGATGCAATTTGCGGCGTACTTTTTTCTTCGGTTTTTAAGCCGGTAATGGTCATTGATTTTAATTTGTCAAAAGATTCCTGGGTGAATGCAGGATGTTGCAGACCCTCTGCCATTAAACTAAAAGCTTTTTCAAAATACCGGGTAAGTGCACTTGCAGATGCGCCACTTGCAGAAAAGTTTACATCTGCACCCAGTATATCTACAGCTTCATCAAATTTATCCTTGGGCATTTGGGTAGTGCCTTCGCCAAGCATGCTTCCTACAAGATCAAGCGTACCGGCTTTTTCGCCTTCAAATACCGGGCCGTAGTCAACAAAAAAACTGGCCCTTACTTTGGGAAGTTTATGGTTTTCTACCACCAATAGTGTAATGCCATTGGGTAAGTTATAAATTACCGGGTCTTTAAGTGTAATAACTGGCGCAGGCCCGGGCTTTGGCCTTTTACTACGGTCTACAGGTGTGCCCTGATTGTAAACGGGTTGTACTTTCTTTACTGTTTTCTTTTTGGATGTAGTGGTTTTTTTTACCTGGGCAATTCCCATTTGCAAGCAAAACAAACCTATTAAAAGCGGAATAATTTTTTTCATTACAATGTATATTTAATTCTGTTGGTTAAATTAATATTTAAAAGTAGCAGCTTTACTTTTTGGGTAGGTAATACAATACCAGCCTCTGGTTTTTGTTCAGGTATTTTTTGGCTACATTTTGTAAATCCTGCCTGGTAATTTTTCTTATTTCATCCAGTTCACTATTAATTTGATTGGTGTTGTGAAAAAAAGTGTATCCGTTTGCCAGGTTTTCGGCTACACCCAGCATTTTACTGTTGGCGCCTACATAACTATTTTCAAATTGATTTTGCAGTTTGGTATATTCGGTTTCGCTAATTAATGAATCCTGCACTTTTGCAACTTCTTCATCAATGTCTTTTAGCAAAGTATCTAAAGGCGTATTATTATTTGGTATGGCAAAAGTAAAATATGCGCCATAATCTTCTAAGGCGTAATTAAAGGAGCCAGCAGCAAGGGAGTTTTTTTTGGTATCTACCATTTTTTTATAGAGTCGGCTGCTTTGGCCCTGGCTTAATACAGCAGATACCATTTCCAGCGCTTTAGATTCTTTATCCGTCATTCCGGGTGTGCGCCATGCACAAAGAATAGCCGGAATTTGGATATTGTTGTCGTATGCAGTATCAATTATTTCTTTGGTAATCGGGTCTTCGGTTATTTTAGTTTTTATAATTTTTTCACCGGCAGGTATCCCTTCAAAATATTCTTTTACCCATTTTTCAGTTTTGGCAATATCAATATCACCGGCAATTACCAATACGGCATTGTTGGGTATATAATATTTCTTGTTAAAGGCCTGAAACTCGGAGAGAGTTGCTGCATCAAGGTCGGCCATACTGCCAATAGGTGTCCATTTATAAGGGTGCTTTGTAAATAGGTTTGCAAATGCATCACTAATAATATTGCCATAAGGCCGGTTATCATTGCTTAATCTTTTTTCTTCTTTTACTACTTCATTTTGGGTTTTTACGCCAATTTCATTAATTACCGGGTGAAGCATCCTTTCACTTTCCAGCCATATACCGGTTGCCAATTGGTTAGAGGGAAATACTTCGTAATAAAAAGTGCGGTCCTGTGTGGTGTTGGCATTGTTTTGACCGCCATTGCTGCTAACAATTTTCATAAATTCACCACGCTTTATATTTTCACTTCCTTCAAATAAAAGGTGTTCAAAAAAGTGGGCAAATCCGGTTCTGTTGGGTTGCTCATCTTTACTGCCTACATGGTACATTACTGATACAGCAACTACCGGGGCCGTTTTATCCTGGTGAAGCACTACATGCAAGCCGTTTTTTAAATTATACTCAGTAAAGGCAACTTTTTGAGCAAAAACAGGCAATGCTGCACATAAAATTAAAGAAAGAAAAAGATTTTTTTTCATGTGTTTATTTTTATTGTTTTCAATTGTCACACGTAATTCGCCATTAAACATTGTTCAAATGATCTCACAACTAGAGGGATGGCTTATTTCATGATTAAAAATTAAGGTTACAAATGTAGGACAATCGTGGCAGTGAATTTTAATATTCCCGTCATATTCGATTAAAGGAAAATTTGTAGTGTTAAACGGTGAAAAGTTGAATAAACTTTTATTTAAATACCTGCTGCTTCGTATCTTTCCGAATATAATATTATAAGTATGGCAACAAAAGAAGAATTTATTGAAATTATTAAAAATGGCTATTCTTTTAAAGGCGAAAGCGCTCAAATTGGCGCTGGTATTTTAAATGGTGAAGTGGTAAGCGAAGCAGCGGTATTCCTACCATTTAAAACTATGAACAGGCATGGCTTAATTGCCGGCGCAACCGGAACGGGTAAAACAAAAACCCTGCAGTTAATCAGCGAATATTTGAGCGATGCCAGTGTTCCCGTTTTGCTTATGGATATTAAAGGCGACCTGAGTGGTATTGCAGCAAAAGGAGAAGCTAACGATAAAATAAATGAACGCTATCAAAAGCTTAAATTATCCTATACGCCGGCCCAATTTACTGCCGAACTACTCACCCTTACCGGCAAAGATGGCGTAAAACTCAGGGCTACAGTAAGCGAATTTGGCCCGGTACTACTGAGCAAGATACTTGGCCTTAATGATACACAGGGCGGCCTTGTGGCTATTATTTTTAAATATTGCGACGATAACCAAATGCCATTGCTCGACCTTAAAGATTTTATTAAAGTATTGCAATATATAGGGGCAGAAGGTAAGGCAGAAATTGAAAAAGTATATGGAAAAATATCCACTACCTCTACCGGAACCATATTAAGAAAGGTAATTGAACTGCAACAACAGGGCGCTGATATTTTCTTTGGCGAAAAAAGTTTTGAGGTAGAAGACCTCCTGCATATTGATGATAGCGGACGGGGAGAGATTAATATTTTAAGGGTAACCGATATACAGGACAAGCCTAAAATGTTCAGCACTTTTATGTTGCAAATGCTTGCCGAGCTTTACGCAACTATGCCCGAAGAAGGCGATTTGGATAAACCCAAGCTGGTAATGTTTATTGATGAAGCGCATTTAATTTTTCAGGAAGCAAGCCAGGCTTTGCTGGAGCAATTGGAAACCATTATTAAATTGATACGCAGTAAGGGCATTGGCATTTTCTTTTGTACCCAAAACCCCATGGATGTGCCGGCAAGCATACTAGGCCAGCTTGGTTTAAAAGTGCAACATGCTTTAAGGGCGTTTACTGCAGCAGACAGAAAAACCATAAAACAAACGGCAGATAATTACCCCGAAACTCAATTTTATAAAACCGAAGATTTAATTACTCAATTGGGCATTGGCGAAGCATTTATAACCCTGCTTAATGAAAAAGGAATACCCACGCCGCTGGTACACGTAATGCTTTGTAGCCCCAGAAGCCGTATGGATATTTTAACCGATAGCGAAATTTCTTCCCTAAATGCAAAAAGCAAACTTATTGCAAAATACAATGCCGAAACCGACAGCAAAAGCGCCTATGAAATACTTACTGAGAAATTGAAAATTGCTGCTGAAGATGCGCCTGCCGAAAAAACAAAATCTGGTAAAGAAGAACCTTCAGCCCTGGAAAAAGTGGCCAGCAATACAGTAGTAAAAAGTATGATGAGAACTGCGGGAAATACTATTGTACGTTCATTATTGGGCTCTTTGGGTTTGGGCGGAACTACAAAACGTAGAAGAAAAGGATTATTTTTTTAATAACACATTAATATTACAGGTAATAAACGTTTTAATTTTTTTTTATAAGTATCTAAATATTTCTATCTGTTAACTTATTGATTATTAGGCTTATAGATGAAATTTGTAAAAATGTGGATAAATTTGTAGTACATATTCTACAAAAACTGTAAAAAAAGCTTGGTTTTTTGTAAAACTGCTAATATATTTGCCTTGGTTTTTCATAGGATATTGGATTTTAAAGCGGGACTAGATTTCCATCTTGGTCCCTTTTTTATTTTATGTACTGCCTATTGTTTAAGCGCTAATATTTCATTTCCAGCTTCTTTTATTATTAGTCCTTCAGCCATCATGTAATCAATAACCTGCCAAATTTCTTTCTCTGAGCTGGGTTTAAGCAGGGTTAAAAGCTTGTTAACAGGCGCTGGGTTTTGTAGTAAAATTTCTAATACTTTGCCGGATATTTGCCGAAATTTTTTATGGTTAAGGCCGGTTTTGCTTTTTGCATCAATGCAATTATCACAAATACCGCATGGCTGCATTTTTTCTATACTGCCTAAGTAGCCGGAGATAAAATTATTTCTGCATTCTTTTGTATTACGGATATAAGCAATCATAAATTCCAGCCTTTCCATATAATGTTTCCTTAAGGTTTCCGTTCGCTGGCTGTCTATTTTAAAATCATCAAGGTACATGCGGTTTTGTAAAAGTGTTATTTGTTGCCTATCGGGCTGTGCCGAATAATTTACAATTTGATAATGATGCAGGGCTTTTAAATGCTTCTCAGCATCCTGCTTTGGCATTTTTAAAAAGTGGGAAAGTGCGTTTTCGAAAATAGTGGCCGGGTAATCAAAAATACCTTCATAAGAACGGAGCAGGCCCTTGATAATGGTATCGGAGCCGGGATGCAATTTTATAAAATCTTCCAAATCTTTTTTACTGCAGGTAAAAACCAATGTAGAAAAATTAAAGCCCGGTTCATTGTAGGTAAGCAGCTCCTGCCTGCCAAGCATTTCAATTACACCGGCGCTTAAAAATTTATCCAGAGAAAATTTTTGAGAAAAATCTGCAAGGTCAAAAGCATAACTTATTCCTTCGCCAGAGCCAGCGGGTACCTGCAGGTAATTCATTAATGCCGTATACACTTTTTTAACTTCTTCCGGCGCAGGAAATTTTATTTTGGCCTTAAGTTGCAATGCATCTGTTTCGCCGTAATTATAAAGCAACACGGCATAAGAGCGCTTGCCGTCCCTGCCGGCCCTTCCGGCTTCCTGGTAATAATTTTCCAGGCAATCGGGCACATCAAAATGTACCACCACCCTCACATCGGGTTTATCTATTCCCATGCCAAATGCATTGGTGCAAACCATAATGCGAATTTTGTTTTTTATCCATTGCTCCTGCTTTTTATTGCGCTCTTTATTGCTTAGGCCAGCATGATAAAAGCCAGCCGAATGTTTGTGCATTTGCAGCATTTCGGCAATTTGCTGTGTTTGTTTCCTGCTTTTGCAATATACCAGTGCACTGCCCAAAGTGTTGTTGATTATTTCCAGCAATTTGGTTTGCTTGGATGTGGGGTTAAAAACACTGTACGTTAAATTGGGCCGCTCAAAAGATTGCTGAAATTTTTTATAATTTTTTGAAAAGAGCAGTTTTTCACAAATATCAAGCTGCACTTTTGCTGTGGCAGATGCGGTTAATGCAATAATGGGAACACTGGGCAGCTCTTCCTTTATTTCGGCAATGCGTAAATACGAAGGCCTGAAATCGTAACCCCACTGAGAAATACAATGCGCTTCATCCACCACAATTAGCGAAGGGTTAATAGCAGGTAAAAACTCTTTAAAAAGCCGGGTTTGCAGCCTTTCCGGCGACAAGTATAAAAATTTATAATTTCCATAAGCGGCATTTTGAAGCGTTTTTTTTATTTCGGTAAAATGCATACCGGAGTAAATGGCCAGGGTATTAATGCCTTTTTGCTGCAGGGTTTCTACCTGGTCTTTTATTAAGGCAATAAGCGGGCTTATTACCAGGCAAATGCCTTCCATTGCCATTGCCGGCACCTGAAAGCATATAGACTTGCCGCCGCCTGTAGGCATCAGCGCAAGTACATCGTTTTTTTGCAATACGGCTTCAATAATATCCTGCTGCAAGGGCCTGAAATTGCTAAAACCCCAATATTTTTTTAATATGAAATGGATATCCTGCACAGTTTAAAATTACAGGAAAGAAAGGCAATACATGGAAGAAGTTTTTGCCAATAGGATGAAGTAAATATTTTTCTGTTGTCATCTCGCCTTTGGCCAAACGACGACTGTTAATTTAAATTATTGTATTTACGATACAATGAAACAGCTATGGCGTCTAATTCTCTACTGTTTCGGTAGTTAATAGCGTTAGAAAATTAGCGCCAGTAATTCCTATATCATTTGATTCATAATGTAGGTTATTGGTGTTTAAGTATTCCCCAGGTATTGAATTGGGGTTAGTAAAACCAAAAGTTTTACGCATCTATGAAATGAAACTTCTTTTATATAGTAAAATGGGACAGAAAAGAAGTGTGAGTTGCCATAAAAAAATCAAAGTCTGTATTATCGTCCCACGGTATCCATCCATCGCCTTCTCCCGGTTCGGGGCAATCTCCGGGGTCTTCTATATTATTGGTTGCGGTAAATGGAGTTGGGTTGTTTTACTTCTCGGTTCGTGGCACACGAAACGAAGACAGAAGTAAGGATACTTTCCACCAAAGCATTCGTGTGCCATGAACGCATACGTAGCCTTCCATGTGAAGGTTTTTTTATCTTCATTCTTCCTTTGGTTCTAATAAAATATTAATCTTCTACCACCTTTCTAATACAATTTTGTCTTGGATTATCCAATTATCCTGTTTGTTTTCCAATAAAAAAGCGACCATCCTACCCGCTTTTGGAGATGATGCAATGGAAGCAATAATTATTGCTTTTTTCTTTAAAACATAAGGTTTCCCAAAACTTATAGCCCCTACAAAATCATTATCAATTATATCAACATTAGCTGTCCCGGTTAATGAATATCTTCCTGTGTTGCTTACCTTTTCTAAATTAATAGTTGTGTACTGCTTGTTATCTTGTGGTTTTTTTACTACATCAATAAATTCAGTTAATCCCTTATTGCCAAGTTCAACGATTAATGACCTTACTGGTTTGTCACTATTGATAAAAAAAGTATCAACTAGCACTTTAAATTCTTCTTTAGAAGATGATGTATAACGAGGAGTGTCCTTTGGGGCAGGAAAAAATGTACCATAATGGTAGGCCGTGGTATCAGTAAAGTTTATAAAATTACTGTTGACAATTTCATAAAATAAACCTGATGATTTAGATTGGCACCCTACCAAAAGGCACAGTAAAATTATAATTAATGGGTATTTCATATACTAAAAATATTTGCTATATTTAATTACGACATTTTCGGCATTCTGATCATCAACAATTACATTAAAAGCATCCATTTCAAAACCATATCCAAAATCATAAACACCTTCACTTTTGTTATTGTGGGTAGTTCCTAAATGTATATACTCATGGAGAATTGTTACAGCTAATAAAAAGGCTGTTGCTTTTTTCGTACTTTCGAAATACGATTGTTCAAGACCTCTAACATAACTAGCTCTGACATGCAAAGTATTAATTCCATTATTTTTATCATAATACCCAAACCGCCCCCCCATTTCTTCAACCTTTATTGTTGGGCCTTGGCCATATGTAAGATGCTCAAGGATTTGTTGCTTAGAAAAACCAGAATAAGCCTGTAAGGCATTCAATACTTCTGGGTTTTCTTTTACAAATGTCTTCAAGTTTTTTACCAGTGTTGTAAATCGGGGATAACGAGTTTCATAATCATCTGCTGGATTAAAGTAAAAGTCAGGCCCCTCTAATGGATTAGGGTCAGTGAACGTTGTGCCGTCATCATTTGAAAAAGTCCAAATAAAAGGAGGAGGAGCATTGTCATTAAAAACGGGAAAATCATCCTCTCCTTCCCACGGCAACCATCCATCACCCGGGCCGGGTACAGGGCAATCTCCGGGGTCTTCTATATTATTGGTTGCTGTAAAAGGAGCTGGGTTGTTTTGTGTGGTTTCGCAGGGGTAAACATAAGGTATTGGCCCACCGCCATTGCTTCCGCCGCCTTCACCCGTTGAGCCGCCTCCTGTTGAGCCAAGTATATCGGGATAATCTATACCAGTACAAATATTTGTTGTAGTTGTAACCAAATGACATGAATTTGTTGGGCAAGATCCTGCATCACATCCATCTTCGTCACTACATACTGCAGCCCCCGGAGTGCCGCAAACCGCTTGCGTTTGTGTAAATGAACTACATAAGATTAGGTATCTCATATTTGCACTATCTGTAATTGAAAAATTTATTTCATTAAGTTTAATTTTTGCGTTGCTATATGAGCCGTATCGGTACTTAAAATTTTTGGGTTGGTTATTTTATAATACTCTTCATTGAACACTATTTTATTTAATGCCATACTCAGCATGGCAAATGCCGAAGATGCGGTTTTTGAATTATCTAATTTTTCTTCGTAAGCTTTATAATCTTTGGCAAGTGAATAGCTAAGGCTTACGCTATCGTTGAGCGTTGCACATATAAAACCTTTAACGCTAAACTCGCCTTCCATTACAAAAGGTATTAAAATAGTGGTATCGGTAACGCCATCGAGGCTATTGCCTGCAAGGCTTGCATGGGCATACTGCTTTTGGGATGTGCCCATCAATACTTTATTCCAAACAGGGTAGCCATTAGTTGTGGCAAATTTTGAAATAAATTCTTTCACATTATTACGCCGTTTAATTTCATTAATCACTCTTGCAACAGAGGCATTTGTGCCTGAAGGTACTGCAAAGAATTTATTTGCTACATTAGGCTTGGCCTTGTAAAAATCTTCTTTTTTGCAGTTAAGTTGAAGAAAGCACAAAATTGCCAATACGGCTAAAAAAAGTGGGAGGAGAATTAATTAATTTACTTTTCATAAAACAGCAGGTTTAAGGTTAAAAACTTATGTACACAAATATAAAGGCAAAAGCTATTGCCAGGCAATACCCGGAATTAGGTATTTTTAGAATTTCCGTCTTTGTTGGTGTTGCGTGTTGCATTTTGCATTTGCAAAATCACCAACAAAAAAAGGCATGGGTAAGAATATCAAAAATAGTTTTTCCTAAGTGGTTAACTGTTGGTCGCTCACCTGGGCTTCATTGCCTGCACGCAATACCAACAGCGGCGAAAAATACATGAAATTAATACTACCGGTCACAGACTGGCTTTAAATTTATTTCACAAGTGATCCGCCACAGGAGGATATCTTGTGCCAGTTTGGGCATTAGCTTTATCACCTTTCTAACTCCACTATTTCCTGAATTTTGAAGTTCACTTTTCCATCATAGATAAATGTAAAATTTATGGAACTCAAATCAAAGAAAAAGTTTTTTGCATTAGTTTTTATTTCAAATATTGGTTTTTTTCTGAATTGGTCGTAATCAAAAATGAGATTTGTAAACCCACCTTGGTAGGAATAAATACCTGTTAGACAATGGCATGAATCTTCAATTTTTAAAATTTCTAAGTCTTTTGGTTTTATAAATGATATGCGAAATTCTAACGGTGTGCCAGAGTTGAGTGATTTTCTGGTGAATTGGCCATCATAGAAGTAAAGAAATTCTCGGTTGTTATTCCAATCCTCAAAATCATACTCTATATAGGGTTGGTACTTCTTTCCAGAAATCCAAACAGCAAACTCCGGTTTTCTCTTTAGCTTATCAAAATAAAAAATAATCTCTCTGCTCCTTGGTGAATTCTCTTTTACCTCTTTTATATTTACTGATGATGCGATAGAATCAATTTTCCTTGTCTTATCTTGATTGTAGAGAAACACCGTAAATTCTTCCGGTTTTATCAAACGGACTTTCCCATAGGAAAGTCCGTTATCATAAACATTAATAGTTTCATAGGAATTAATATACCCCATATCATGAAAGCCCCAACTACCTGTCCAGATTCTGTGAGTGGTGTAAACAGTGATATTAAATGCCCCTTGATACCAGAGTTCGGATTTATCAAAAGTAAGTTTGATTGTAGTAGATTGATTGGGCTCAATATTTTGTTGAAATAGTACTTTATTCAACCCTTTATCGGTCGAAACAATTGAGTCAATTTTATATGCCGAAAAATTGTTTATCTTTAATTCAACCTCTATTTGCGCTTTGCATGAGATTATAGCACATAAGGCAAAAAAAGACATCGCAAACTTTAAACTATAATAAATCATTCGTTATTGATTAGTTGACTTAGTTACGGTATTCGATAAAATGTTATTTCCATCATGGTCGGCCAAAGGGAATAAATACGATATATTGCTTGTATTCTGCATAGCACTAATTACTGAAGCTTGAATAACGCTACTTGAGGTTGTAATACTGTAATTTTGACCAAGATGAGCACCTGCAGTATTGTTGTGTAAATCCATTAGGATTTCAAGTGAATTATTGGTGGAGCCAACTTCATGAGCACTCGTAAATAGCAAAGTTATTGATTTTCCAAAATCAGAAGCATCTAATGCATTCCAAAATGTATGTCTAAATGCATCTCCTTTTCCATTGTGAATTCTTGTAAATGTTCCGTTTGTCACAAGTTGTTGAGCTGTATTTAAAGCATTTGTTGAATTTTTTATATGAAAAACGGCTTCTGCCCTAAAGATACAAAATAACATTATTTCAGTAGCATTTGGCTGTTCATCGGGGTTTAAATCATCAATTGTAATGTTATCTCTTATCCAGTTTTCATCTTGCCACCACTCATATGGCATTAGATCATCTTTGCCAGGATAGTTATCTACTGTGTAGGTAAGAAATGTATAATTGGTTTCTGCTAAATACTTTAAGGCCTCAAGTACGATGGTGTTATCAATGGCAGGATTCATAAACCAATTTTGAAATTCTTCTATAGTTGTACTTGGGTTGTTAATGAGAAAATCAATTGCCCATCGGATAAAATCTTTAGCTTCAGTTGAAAAGCTATGTTCGGTTAAATAGCTTGAAAAAATTTGTACAAACTGAGCATTTGCAGTATTACCCCAAAATTCGTTTTGTGCAGGAGTAAGAGTTGCCAGAAAAAAATCAAAGTCTGTATTATCGTCCCACGGTATCCACCCATCACCTTCTGTAGGTTCGGGGCAATCTCCGGGGTCTTCTATATTATTGGTTGCGGTAAAAGGAGCTGGGTTGTTTTGTGTGGTTTCGCAGGGGTAAACATAAGGTATTGGCCCACCGCCATTGCTTCCGCTGCCTTCACCCGTTGAGCCGCCTCCTGTTGAGCCAAGTATATCGGGATAATCTATACCAGTACAAATATTTGTTGTGGTTGTAACCAAATGGCATGAATTTGTTGGGCAAGATCCTGCATCACATCCATCTTCGTCACTACATACAGCAGCCCCCGGAGTGCCGCAAACCGCTTGCGTTTGTGTAAATGAACTACATAAGATTAGGTATCTCATATTTGCACTATCTGTAATTGAAAAATTTATTTCATTAAGTTTAATTTTTTGCGTTGCTATATGAGCCGTATCGGTACTTAAAATTTTTGGGTTGGTTATTTTATAATACTCTTCATTGAACACTATTTTATTTAATGCCATACTCAGCATGGCAAATGCCGAAGATGCGGTTTTTGAATTATCTAATTTTTCTTCGTAAGCTTTATAATCTTTGGCAAGGGAATAGCTAAGGCTTACGCTATCGTTGAGCGTTGCACATATAAAACCTTTTACGCTAAACTCGCCTTCCATTACAAAGGGTATTAAAATAGTGGTATCGGTAACGCCATCGAGGCTATTGCCTGCAAGGCTTGCATGGGCATACTGCTTTTGGGAAGTGCCCATTAATACTTTATTCCAAACAGGATAACCGTTTTGGGTAGCAAATTTGTTTACAAATTCTTTGCGTTCATTTCGTTTTTTAATTTCATTCATTACTCTTGCAACAGAGGCATTTGTTCCTGAAGGTACTGCAAAGAATTTATTTGCTACATTAGGCTTGGCCTTGTAAAAATCTTCTTTTTTGCAGTTAAGTTGAAGAAAGCACAAAATTGCCAATACGGCTAAAAAAAGCGGAGCGGGGGGGGGAAATTAATTTACTTTTCAAAAAACAGCAGGTTTAAGGTTAAAAACTTATTTATACAAATATAAAGGCAAAAGCTATTGCCAGGCAATACCCGGAATTAGGTATTTTATAAAATTTTACTTTTAACTACATACTGAAACTACTATTAATATTTTAAAGATTTCATCTAAATATCAGTAGCACAATATACCTATACTAAAAAATCTTAAACTACTTTTTTCACAAACAACCTTACCGAGTTTAAAATAAGCACTACATCGCTAAAGCCCATTGCCAGTGCGGCAAATGTGGGTGTAAGCAGGCCAAAAAATGCAATAGGAATGGCTACTATATTATACGCAAATGCCCAAAACAGGTTTTGCTTAATGGTGGTAAAAGTTTGCTTGCCCAGGCCCAATGCATAAGGCAGATTTTTTAATCCGCTATTCATTAAAATTACATCGGCGCTTTGCATGGCTAAGTGCGAAGCATCACTCAATGATATACCTAAAGTAGCTTTTGCCAATGCCGGTGCATCATTTACGCCATCGCCTACCATTGCCGTTGGCGCTTCTTTATTTAAGGCAGCAATTTTATCTAATTTTTGTTGTGGGCTGTATTCGGCATACACATCTTCAATACCTAATTTTTGTGCAAGCGCTTCGCATTTTTCCTTCCTGTCGCCACTAAGCAAAATGGTTTTTAGCTGCTTTTGTTTTAGCCAGTTAATCACTGTTGCAGCTTCGGGCCTTATTTCATCTTCAAGGTCAATCCAGCCAATAAATGCATCGTTTTTTGTTACAAAAATATTATGGTTTGTATCGGTAAAGTTTTTGGGCAAAATATTAAAAGAGCCTGCCTGGTAAATATTGCCTTCTGCATCGGTGGCTTTAATGCCAAGCCCTTTTATTTCTTCAACGCTTTTCCATTTTATTTCTTCGTTGGTTTTCCATTGTGCTGCAATAGATTTTCCCAATGGGTGGTTGGAGTATTTTTCCAATGCGTACAGCAAGGTTTTAAATTGGCCATCATCAACTTCGCTTTTAAAACCGGCTATTACAAAATTACCGGTGGTTAATGTGCCGGTTTTATCAAATACAATTTGTTTAATGGTTTTAAAAGTTTCCAGTGCCGAGGCATTTTTAAAAAGCATACCGTTTTTAGCTGCCCTTCCTAAACCTACCGCTATGGCAGCCGGTGTAGCCAGGCCCATTGCACAGGGGCAGGATATTACCAATACCGCAACGGAACGCATAAGTGCTACGCCTGCGGTTTTATCAAAAGTAAAAAAGTTTACCAAAAAAGTTAAAACCGCTATGCCCAAAATGAGTGGTACAAAAACAGCGCTAATCTTATCGGCCAGTTTTTGCATAGGAGGTTTTTCGGCCTGTGCATCTTCCATCATTCTTACAATGCCGGCCATCACCGTATCTTTTCCCGAAGCAGTTACCTGTGCTTTTACGGTTCCTGTTTCCAGGAGGCTGCCGCCGATAAGCAGGTCTTTTTTTTGCCTGCTTTCCGGCAGGCTTTCGCCGGTAAGTATGGCCTCGTTTACGGTGCCTTCGCCCCAAAGTATTTTACAATCTGCAGGTACTTGCTCGCCTGCTTTTATGAGTACAAGGTCGCCGGTTCTTAATGCGCTGTTTTCTACCTGAAAAACCTGCTCCTTATGCTCGCTGTCAAAAGCTATCATATTGGCCATTACTTTTTGTGATTTGGCCAAGGATTTTACTGCTTTTTGTGTAGATTGAATAGTGGTTTCTTCTAAATAGTTTCCCATTAAAACCAGCGTAATAATGGATGCCGTAGTTTCAAAAAACAAATAGTCGTGGCCCAGGTTAAGTATAGCGCCGGTAAGGCTGTAAACAAAAGATGCAATGGCGCCAATGGTAATGAGTACATCCATATTGGGCACCCCAATAGTAACGCTTTTATAGGCGCTTTTTCCAAAAGCAACCATGCCTGTAATAAATACCGGGAGGCATAGTGCCAGTTGTATCCAGGGGTTCATGAGCCAGTGGATATGCCACCATTTATCCAGCATGTGCAGCATAAGTACAAGTGTAAAAGGCAGGCAAAAAAGAAATTTTTTCTTGCTGCTGCCTAAAAAAGAGCTGTTGCTTTCGTGGCTGTGATGATGGCCCTGGGATTCATTTTCGCTTTCATTCACCACTTTATAGCCCAGCGATTTTATTCCTGTTTTGAGTTTGGGCAACACATCTGTTTCATTGCTGGTAAAACTTACCGCACCGCTTATTGGGTTCACCTTTACATCCTGCATCCCTTCGTTTTTAAGGTATTTGGTTACACTTAAAGCGCAATTGCTGCAGGTCATACCGTCAACTTTCCAGTCTATTTTTTCCATATTGCAAAATTACCCAATAGTATTCCTAAGTTTTTTCTAAAACCGGTATTTATCTTTGCATCATGGATGTAATTTTTTCGCTGGAAAACATTGAGGAAGCGGTAATACAATTTTTACAAATATCAAAAGGCCAAAAGCTATTTGCTTTTCATGGGCAAATGGGTGCCGGCAAAACCACATTTATACAGGCAGTATGCCATGCAAAAGGCGTAACAGGCACAATGGGTAGCCCAACTTTTTCCATAATAAATGAATACAAAACCCATTGGGGGGAAATTATTTTTCATATTGATTTATATCGGTTGCAAAATGAGCAGGAAGCCATAAATGCAGGGGTGGAAGATTGCCTGTACTGTGGAAATTTATGCTTTGTAGAATGGCCGCAAAGGGCCACAGGCATTTTGCCCGAAAATACGGTGCACTGCTATTTGGAAACATTAGAAAATAATCAGCGAAAGCTCAAAATAAAATTGTAAATTGTAAGTCTCAACAAACCATTCATGCCTTAACATACTTGCCTTAAGTAAAAGAATGTATCAACATTGCTGCACACAGGCAAGCATACTATAGATTATACTATGGCCACTTCAAAACCATTTGTATCTCCATCGCTTACTTACGAAACTTTGGAAGAAATGCTTGACGTTAAACCCAAAGAGGAGAAATTATTTATCGGCATCCCCAGGGAAGATTCCTTTAACGAAAACCGGATTGCCCTTTCGCCGGAAGCCGTGGGTGTAATTGTGGCCAATGGCCATGATGTGGTAATGGAAACCAAGGCAGGCGATGGAGCAAATTTTAGCGATAAAAACTATAGTGATGCAGGCGCCAAAATTGTGTACGATAAAAAAGAAGTGTTTAATGCCGATGTAATTGTAAAAAGCGCACCGGTGAGCGAAGAAGAATGTGAGCTGCTGAAACAAAATCAATACATCATTTCCCCCATACACGTGTCGGTAATGAAAAAATCCATCATTGAAAAAATGATGGCTAAAAAAATTACTGCACTAAGTTTTGAAAACCTAAAAGACGGCAGCGGCCATAACCCCATTGTACGCAGCATGAGCGAAATTGCCGGAAGCGCCGTAATACTTATTGCCGGGCAATACCTTAGCAATGCCAATAACGGCAAAGGTGTTTTGCTGGGAGGCATCAGTGGCATACCGCCAACCAAAGTAATTATTATTGGTGCAGGTATTGTAGGGGAATATGCAGCCAGAACGGCATTGGCTATGGGCGCTAGTGTAAAGGTTTTTGATAACAGTATTTATCGCCTAAAGCGCATGCAAAATAATATAGGCGTAAGGCTTTGGACAAGTGTAATAGAACCCAAAATACTTGCCAAGCAATTAAAAACCTGCGATGTTGCCGTAGGCGCATTGAGCGCCGATGGCGGGCAAACACCCATGGTAGTAAGTGAAGAAATGGTAAGCGATATGCGACCCGGTAGTGTAATTGTAGATGTGAGCATTGACCACGGCGGCTGCTTTGAAACCAGCATGGTTACTACGCACAAAAAACCGGTGTTTAGAAAATACGACGTAATTCATTACTGTGTACCCAATATACCCAGTGGCTTTGCCCGTACTGCTTCTCAGGCCATTAGCAATGTACTTATGAGTTTGTTGCTGGAAACAGCAGAGGCCGGCGGCGTAGATAACCTCATTTGGCACCAGCTCAATATACGCAGCGGTATATATATGTTTAAAGGCGCTCTTACCAATTTTTATCTGAGTGAAAAATTTGACATAAAATTCACCGATTTGAATTTATTGATAGCGAGCAGAAGGTAATTTACTTTTGTAACGATGCAATTAAAACTTCTATAGCAGTCTTAATACTCAATACTAAAAACTCAGTACTAAGTATGGAGAATTTAGAATTGAGACGGAGCTACAACTCCCTCCTTAAAATTTTCCATTGTTAATACGGTATTACAAAATTCGTATTCTGCTTTATCGTTGCTGCTAATAATTACCATTCTGCCGGCACTGTGTTTTTCTATGAGTTGATGATACAGTGAAATGCCATTTGCATCGAGGTTGCTGGTAGGTTCATCGAGCAGTAAAACTGCTGTGTTGCTAAAAAAGGCAGTGCCCAGTTTTAACCTTTGTTTCATGCCACTGCTGTAGTAGCGTATTTGTTTTTGTGCAGATGAGGATAAGCCAACGGTTTGCAATATTTCATTGGCAGGTAAAGTAAGTGGTATAAAGGATTGATGGAATTTTAATAATTCCAAAGCCGTCATTTCTTCTATCAGCTCCAGGTAAGGCGCTGCAAGGGAAAAATGTGAATGTATTTTTTCTTCAGGTACAATATTTTCGTTTTGGGTATAAATAACTTCTCCTTCGCTATGTAAAATTGCGCTGGAAATTATTTGCAGCAAAGTGCTTTTTCCCGAGCCGTTATTGCCGGTTATCGCATAGGAAGAACCTGTTTCAAAAACACAATTTAATTTTCTAAAAATCCATTC
This sequence comes from Chitinophagaceae bacterium, assembly GCA_016699815.1. Taxonomy (NCBI): domain Bacteria; kingdom Pseudomonadati; phylum Bacteroidota; class Chitinophagia; order Chitinophagales; family Chitinophagaceae; species Chitinophagaceae bacterium. Next base: position 1,848,702 of record CP065012.1, read on the forward strand.
CCTGTTGAAGCGTTTACCGGTATTTACCAGGTTTATTTTTAAATGAGGCGCTGTAGTAGCAAAGCCGGGGTTATTCTTCATCAATTGAGCCTTTACCGTATTTTTTAATAATACCGCGGCCGCTTTCCTGTATAAAAGTTACAATTTCATCCCTTTCATCAGTTGCAGACAATTCTTCTTCAATGTAATGCAGCGCCTGTGTGGTATTGAGGCCACGATTATAAATTATGCGGTACACATCCAGTATTTGGTTAATGCGGTTTACGGTAAATCCACGACGCTTAAGGCCCACAGAATTTACACCGGCATAACTCAATGGGGTGCGGCCTGCTTTAATATAGGGCGGCACATCTTTACTTACCAATGAACCTCCTGCTATAAAAGCATGTTGCCCAATTTTTACAAACTGGTGTATGGCGCACATGCCGGCAAGTATTGAGTGGTCGCCCATTACCACATGGCCGGCCATTTGGGTATTATTGCTCATGATGCAATAGTCGCCTACTTCACAATCGTGTGCAATATGGCTATAAGCCATAATAAGGCAGTTGCTGCCGACCTTGGTTTTCCACTTTTCTTTACTGCCCCGGTTGATGGTTACAAATTCCCTGATAGTAGTGTTGTCACCAATTTCTACAGTAGTGGTTTCACCTTCGTATTTTAAATCCTGCGGAATGGCAGAAATTACAGCGCCGGGAAAAATGCGGCAATTTTTACCAATCCTTGCGCCTTCCATAATGGTAACATTGCTGCCTATCCATGTGCCTTCGCTTATTTCTACATTGGAGTGGATTACACTAAAAGGGTCTACTTTTACATTTGTGGCCAACTTTGCATTGGGATGAATGTAAGTATGTGGATGTATCATTTATACTAAAGCTTGGTTTGCAGAGATTTTCAAAACGCAAAAAAACTATTTTTTTGAAAATAATATCTAAATTTTTATTAATTTCTGATTTTTTTATGAAATTTTAGTTTAATCGGTTAGTTTCTTTTTACAAGCTGAGCCGTAAATTCTCCTTCTGTACAGACTTTATTGCCTACATATACGCTGCCTCTCATTACACAAATTCCCCTGCGTATGGGTTCAATAAGTTCCATTTTAAGCATCATAGTATCGCCGGGCACCACTTTTTGTTTAAACTTACAGTTATCTACTTTTAAAAAATAAGTATCGTATTGGCCTTCGGGCATACTGTTGATGCATAAAATACCGCCAGTTTGTGCCAATGCTTCAATTTGAAGAACGCCGGGCATTACCGGGTTGCCGGGAAAATGGCCCTGGAAAAAATATTCGTTAAAGGTTACATTTTTTATACCAACAATTTGGGTGTCGCTTAATTGAATAATTTTATCAACCAATAAAAAAGGGAATCGGTGTGGTAATGTATTTTCAATTTGCTCCAGCGTAAAAATGGGTTGCTGGCTTGGGTCGTACACTGGTATATCTTTAGTGTGCCTGTTTTTTTTGATGTACTGCTTTATTTTTTGGGCAAATTTTACATTACTACTATGGCCGGGGCGGTTGGCAATAATATGAGCTTTTATGGGAACGCCAATAAGGGCAAGGTCGCCAACAACATCTAAAAGTTTGTGCCTTGCCGGTTCGTTGGGAAAGCGCAACTCAAGGTTGTTTAAATATCCTTCGCTTTTAACTTCCACTTTTTTTCTGCCAAAAGCTTTGGCCAGGCGGTTCATTTCTTCGTCGGTTACCGGTTTATCCACCACTACAATTGCATTATTTATATCGCCACCTTTAACGAGGTTGTTCTCCAGCAACATTTCCAGTTCATGCAAAAAACAAAAAGTGCGGCATGGTGCAATTTCTGTTTTAAAATCTTCCATTAACTTAAGGCTGGCGTGTTGCGTACCTAAAACCGGGCTGTTAAAATCAATAAGTGTGGTTAAATGATAACTGGTAGCAGGCAGCGCTGTCATTTCCACTCTTTTGGCATCGTCGTAAAAAGAAATATTGGTATCAATACTGTACCATATTTTTGCGGCTTCCTGCTCGGCAACGCCAGTTTCTTCAATAATATCGGTAAAAGGTTTGCTGCTTCCGTCAATTATTGGAATTTCGGGGCCGTTAATTTCTACCAGGCAATTATCTACACCCATTCCAACAAGTGCTGCTAATAAGTGTTCTACGGTGCTTACTTTGGTATCGCCCTGCTCTAAAGTAGTTCCACGGCTGGTATCGGTTACCAGGTCGCAATCGGCTTTAATTACGGGTTTGCCGGGTAAATCCATGCGTTGAAACTGGAAGCCAAAACCTGCATTGGCGGGCTTTAGCGTCATATCTACATTAATACCGGTATGTAAACCAGTGCCGGAAATACTGATGCTTTTGGCTAGTGTGTGCTGTTTATCTGCGTTAAAATTTCTATCCATTCCTTTTCTTAAGGTTTTGGCAAAGATATTTTAAAATTTAGAGATTGGTAAAATGGGGTGAAAAACCCCAAAAATTGCGGTTGCCAGCAATTGTTGAAGCAATAAACTTTTGGTTAATAATTTACGATGAAGTGTTTTCTTTACCCGATAATTTTTTTACCAGTTCTTCCAGTTCTATCAATCTTTTTTCTATTTCGGGTAAGTTTCTAAAAACTGCCTGGCAGCGCAAAGCAGAGGTATAATCAAATGCAGGCGAACCGGTAACTGCGCTGTTGGGTTCTTTTAAAGATTTGCTTACGCCGCTTTGTGCATTTATTTTGCTTCCATCAGCAATTTGAATGTGGCCAACAATTCCGGCCTGCCCGCCAATCATTACATTTTTACCTATTTTGGTGCTGCCGCTAATGCCGGTTTGAGCAGCTATTACACTATTGCTGCCTATTTCTACATTGTGGGCTATTTGCAAAAGGTTGTCTAATTTTACACCGGTTCTAATATAAGTGCTGCCAATTGTTGCCCGGTCAATAGTAGTGTTTGCGCCAATTTCCACATGGTCTTCAATAATTACATTGCCTATTTGCGGTACCTTTTTGAGGTTGCCATCTGCCTGCGGCGCATATCCAAATCCATCGCTGCCAATTACTGTTCCGGCATGTATTGATACATTTTTTCCGATGATTGTATCATGATATATTTTTACACCGGCATGTATAATACTGTTTACGTCAATACTTACATTATTGCCAATAAAACAGCCGGGAAAAATTTTTACATTATTGCCCACAATGGCATTTTCGCCAATAAAAACAAAAGCTCCCAGGTAAACATTCTCACCAATTTTAGCGGTTGGGTGCATAAATACAGGATCCTGAATGCCGGAAAGCTGGCTGGTTTTCATTTGCTGTGCTTTATCTAATAGCAGGGCAAAAGCGCTGTATGCATCAGGCACCCGAATAAGTGTGGCTGCCACCGGTTGCTTTAGGTGCAGAGAATTATTGATGATTACTACAGAGGCTTTTGTGGTGTATAAAAAATCTTCGTATTTGGGATTGGCTAAAAACGACAATTGCCCTTCATTAGCTTCTTCAATTTTACCAAATGACGCAACAGTACTATTGGTATTACCTTCTAGTTTCCCATTTATAATTTGGGCTATTTCTGCTGCGCTGAATTGCATTGGATGGTAAATAAACTTTGTTAAGTTAAAAACGAATATAACAAAAATAATGTTTTTTAACTTCCGGCCGCAGGTTTTCATTAATGAGGGCATTGTCTACCTCGCTGATATCTTTTACGGTTCCATCTTTAAATAAAATATAAATGCGCTCGTTTTCAAAGTTATAGGTACGGCTCACGGCCACTCCGGTAAATACAAGCCATGCTGCATCTTCTGCAGTTATGCCCAAAGAATTCATAACATCATTACGCTTTTGCTCAATATCGGTTTCCGCAACCGGATAGGGAAAATATCGTACTTTAAAAAGCTTGCGGTCTATGATGCCATTGCAAAGTAAAGCCAAAACTTTATCGGGGTGGTAACGCCAGCTTTTAATGGCCATGAGCACGTCGGTATCGTCTATACTGCAAAACTGCTCCAGGGTAATATCCTGCAAAGGGCCGTTGATAAAACTTTGAAGCGGCTGCTGGCACCCTGCGCCAATGAGTTTTGCCCTTTTAATAATGCGTTGCAGCATTTGCTCGGCACTTAAAACGGTTTTGTGTAAATAAACCTGCCAGTACATGAGCCTGCGTGCCAGCAAAAATTTTTCAATGGAATAAATACCTTTTTCCTCCACCATCAGCTCACCGTTATGAATGCTGAGCATTTTTAAAATTCGGTCGTAGCCAATTACGCCTTCATACACACCGGTAAAAAAACTATCCCTGTTCAGGTAATCCATCCTGTCTACATCCAATTGGCCGCTGATGAGCTGGTACAAAAATTTTTTGGGGTAGGTATTGGTAAAAATATCTATTGCCATTTGCAGCTTGCCATCAAACTGTTTGTTCAGTTCTTTTATGATAAGTATGGAAATTTCTTCGTGATGAAGGTTTTCGGTAAGTACCTGTTCCAGCGCATGGGAAAAAGGGCCATGGCCTACATCATGAAGCAATATGGCAATTTTTGCAGCCTGTTGTTCCTCGGGTGTTATTTCAATGCCTTTGCTTACCAGTTCTATTAAGGCATTACGCATAAGGTGGTATGCACCGAGGGAATGGTGCAAACGAGTATGAACAGCTCCGGGATATACCAAATGGGCCATGGCCATTTGATGGATGCGCCGCAAGCGTTGGTAAAAGGGATGGGCAATAATATCGGAAATGAGCAGGTCATCAATTGTGATAAAGCCATAAACCGGGTCGTTTATTATTTTATGAAAGGCCATGCTGCTGCAATTTATTTTGTTAAATGTAATTAAATTGGCACAAAGCTAATGGCTAATGTAGTAATTTGCCCGGAACGTAATTTTATCTTAATTTTTTTTTGTAAGAAATATTGTAAACATGAGTGTAGCAAAAATACTTTGGGTAGATGATGAAATAGAGAGCCTTACATCTCAAATAATGTTTTTAGAAAATAAAGGCTATGAAGTAGCCGTAAAAACAAATGGCTTTGACGCAGTAGAATATGTAAAAGATAATATAGTAGATGTGGTTTTGCTGGATGAAACCATGCCGGGCATTACCGGCCTGCAAACCTTGCAGCAAATTAAAGAACTAAACAATACAATGCCCGTGGTGCTCATTACCAAAAACGAAGCCGAAAATCTGATGGATGAAGCCATTGGCAGCCAAATAAGCGACTATCTGATAAAGCCTGTAAACCCAAACCAGGTTTGGTTGAGCCTAAAAAAACTTATTGATAATAAAAGGCTGGTTGCAGAAAAAACTACAACGGCCTACCAGCAGGAGTTCAGGAACCTGTTTATTGCGCTCAACAATAACCCCGATTACAACGAGTGGATGGAACTATACAAAAAACTCGTGTACTGGGAACTGGAAATGAAAAAAAGTGACAGCCCCGAACTACAGGAAGTTTTTCAAACCCAGAAGCAGGAAGCCAATACAGAATTTTTTAAGTTTATTTCAAAAAACTATGCATCCTGGGTGGCGCCAAAAAGTGTTGATGGCCCCATAATGAGCAATTCGCTTTTAAAGTATAAAGTATTGCCACACCTTGAAAAAGGCACCCCATTATTTTTTGTATTAATAGATAATTTGCGCTTTGACCAGTGGAAAGCCATTCAGCATATTTTTGCAGAAAGTTTCCGCATATTGGATGAAGATACTTTTTATGCCATTTTGCCTACAGCAACACAGTATGCCCGAAATGCCATTTTTGCCGGCATGTTGCCTATTGATATTGAAAAAAACTTTAGCAACCAATGGAAAAACGATGATGAAGAAGGCGGAAAAAACCTGCATGAAGAAGAATTTTTAAAAGAGCAGTTGAAACGAAACCGTTTAGGAGACATAAAGTTTTCGTATACCAAAATTACCAACAACAACGATGGGCAAAAATTGGTGGAGAACATGCATAACCTGTTGCAAAACGATTTTAATGTAATCGTGTACAATTTTGTAGATATGCTCAGCCATGCCCGTACAGAAATGGAAGTGCTTAAAGAGCTTGCAGGCGATGAAACCAGCTACAGGAGCATTACTATGAGTTGGTTTGAACATAGCCCATTGCATCAGGCGCTTAAAAAAATTGCCGATAAAAATATAAACCTGATTATTGCAACCGACCACGGCAGCACAAGGGTAAAAACCCCGGTAAAAGTTATTGGCGATAAGCAAACCACCGCCAACCTGCGCTATAAACATGGGCGCAACCTTAATTACGATGAAAAAGATGTGCTTGCTTTTCGCAATCCAAAAGATGCAGGCCTCCCGGTACCTACCGTAAACTCGTCTTTTATTTTTGCAAAAGGCGACCTTTTTCTCTGCTATCCGAATAATTACAACCATTTTGTACATTATTACAAAAACACGTTTCAGCATGGTGGCATAAGCCTTGAAGAGATGATTGTGCCCGTGGTAAGGATGAGCAGCAAATAATCTTTTTTGCCATAAATAATTACACTTACTTTTGCAACCGAATAGGTTCTTACTCATAAATGAGAAGATGAAAAGGGAAATCAGTCAAATGCTGATGCTATCCCCGTAGCTGTAGGCTCTTAACAGGTTGTTTGTTACTTCGCCACTGTTCCCATATTAGGAACGGGAAGGCCACAAACAATGGAGCAAGCCAGAAGACCTGCCTAATCAAGTTTATAAATATATCTATGCTTTCGGGTGAAAGGCTTGGGGATTTAAGAATGTAGGGCATTCTTTTATTTTCTCTCTTACACGAAAGTAGTCACACAAAACTTTTTAAAATGAGAAAAACATTTTTTGTGCTGGCTGCTATTGTTTTTAGTAACAGTACACATGCTCAGCAGGACAGCGCTTCACTTGACGAAGTAGTTATTACGGCAAACAAGTACCCCAACAAAACATCACTTACCGGTAAAGTGGTTACCATTATTACCAAAGAACAACTGGAAAAAAATGGCGGAAAAGATTTGTCGCAGATATTAATGGAACAAACCGGTGTATATATCGGCGGGGCCAATAGTAATTTTGGAAAAGATAAAAGTATTTATTTACTTGGCGCAGCTATTCAGTATACCCTTATTACCATTGATGGTGTGCCGGTTTACGATGCCAGCGGAATAGGCAGTAATTTTGATTTGCGTAATTTATCGGCAGATCAAATAGAGCGTATAGAAATCGTAAAAGGGAGCCAGTCAACTCTATATGGCAGCGATGCACTGGCCGGCGTAATCAACATAATCACAAAAAAATCATTTGCCAAAAAAATTGAAGCGAACGGGTTGATAAGTTATGGCAGTAATAATTCTTTTAAAGCAAATATAGAAGCTGGGGGAAAAAGCGGTGCAATTGATTACACTGCAGCTCATTCATACTTTTCTACAAAAGGTATTAACGAAGCAGCAAGTACAAATACCGGAGCAGATAAAGATGGATATACCCAAAACAGTACAAGATTTTCTCTGGGTATACAGGCTACCAAAAACATCAGGCTGCAACCCTACTTGCGTTACTCTGATATACATGGCGATTTAGACCAGGGCGCATTTATTGATGAGCTGGATTATACCTATAAGCAAAAAAACCTTCAATTAGGATTCAAAAACGAATGGAAATTTTCAAAAGCCAACCTGAATATACTTTATAGTTACAGCACTATAAAAAGGGTTTATATTGATGATTCCATAAAAAGCCAAAATGGTTTTGATAAATACGCCAAAGGAAGTTATGAGGGCAAAGAACATTTTGCAGATATTTATTTAACCACAGCGCTCAGCAATTTATTTAAATTAACGGTAGGAGTGGATTTTCGTTCATCAAATTCCGACCAGGAGTTTATTTCAATAAGTGGATGGCCTTTTCACAGCAAGTATGGTTCAGACAGCCTAAGGCAAAACCAAACCGGGCTTTACAGCGCTTTAAATCTTAATACCAAAAAAGGGTTTAACCTGGAGGTAGGCAACCGGCTCAACTTTCATTCAAAATATGGCTCCAATGATGTATTTAATATCAATCCATCTTACCTCATAAATAATTCAGTAAAACTTTTTGCCAACCTTTCAACTGCTTACCGCACACCTTCGCTCTACCAGTTGTTTTCAGAATTTGGCAATAAAGATTTAAAACCCGAAACCGCCACAACATCAGAATTTGGCATTCAATATTTTTCAAAAGACAATAATTTTTCCGGGAGGTTAACCGGCTTTTCACGGAATATTAAGGATATGATGTTTTTCTATACCAATCCTTCCACTTATGCATCGCAATATATTAACCAGGATAAACAAAAAGACCATGGTGTAGAATTGGAGTTGCTGTATAAACCATCAAAACACATTTCTTTTAAAGCCTTTTATAGCTATGTAAATGGTAAAATATATACAAAGCTAAATGGAAAAGATACCAGCTATTTTAATTTGTTGCGCAGGCCCAAAAGCAGCATAGGCTTTAATGCAGGGTTTACCATAAACAAAAATTTATTTGTAAGTACAAACCTGGCCTGGTTTGACAAAAGAAAAGATGCTTATTTTGATAATACTACATTTCAAACAATAAATGTTACCCTAAGCAGCTATGCCCTTTGGGATGTGTATGCAGAATATGCTTTTTGCAAAAGCAAATGTAAGTTATTTGCAGACCTGAGAAACATTACAGCCAGCAAATACAATGAAACCGCAGGCTTTAATACATTGGGCTTTAATGCATATGCAGGCTTACGTTTTAGTTTGTAATAGTGCGGCAGCAAAGGTTTTTTGTATACCTTGTAAATGCATTGTTATTGGTTTAACTGGCCTGTGATGGGTTTTAAGAAACCGGACAATTGAATTTATTATTGACGCAAAATTGCATCATATTCAACGCAGCTAAAATATTCCGGCACACAAAGCGTTTACGAGTTGTAATATAGTATTTATGAAATACCTATTGGCCTTTTTATGGGTTTTCGTGCATGCAGGGGCAATGGCCCAATATTTTTTCCAGGGAAAAGTAGTTGATGAATCAGGTAAAGCCATTCCTGCTGTTTCCATTAATATTGGTATAGAGAAAACAATGCTGCTTGCAAATAATGCAGGCGAATTTTCATTTCAATACCCAACAAAGCCCTTTTTTATCCAGTTGAGCCATATAGGTTATGTAACGCAAAAGATACAGGTAAAAGATAGTTTACCGGCACGCATCATTTTGCAAATAGATCCTGCAATATTGGATGAAGCTTTTGTACAGGCATTTGAAAGAAATGCAAACAATAATAATATTGCAGCACCAATTGGCAATATTCATCAGGTACAAATAATCCGTTTGGGTACAGGCAACCTCTTACAATCTGTAAATAATATACCCGGCGTTAAAATGGATGAACGCAGCCCGGGAAGTTACCGCCTGGGTATAAGGGGAAATTTGTTGAGGTCAACTTTTGGAGTTAGAAACGTAAAAGTTTACTGGAATGGGTTGCCTTTTACCGATGCAAGCGGTAGCACCAATTTTAATGCTGTTGCGCCTGCTGTAATTTCTTCCATAGAAATTATTAAAGGGCCTTCCGGCAGCATGTATGGCGCAGGTACAGGAGGTGCGGTTTTATTAAAATCCGGGGCACCATCTTTAACCGAAAATAATTCTATATCGGTTGCAGCATCTGCAGGCAGTTATGGAACTTTTTCGGGCAATGCCCAAGTGATTCTTTCTAAAAAAAATACCACAACATTTTCTATTGCTCACCAGCAGGCAAATGGATACAGGAACCATTCTGCCATGAAAAGAGATGTTGCTTTGTTTACCGGCAGTTTTCACTTAAGCAATAATAGAAAGTTAAACAGCCTGGTTTTTATCAGCCATTTATTTTATGAAACACCGGGAGGTTTAACTGAGGCTGAACTTACTGCAAATCCCCGGCAGGCAAGGCCCGCTGCCGGAATTTTTCAGGGCGCCGAAACCCAAAAAGCTTCTATAAACTTAAAGACTGTTTATGCTGCATTTTCTCATGAGTGGCAAATAAGCAGGCTAATTAAAAACACAACAGGAATTTATGTTTCTTATACCGACTTTGCAAACCCCACCATTCGTAATTATGAAGATAAATACGATAGGGGTACAGGCGCAAGAACCATTTTTATTAAAACCTGGAAAAATTTTGACGGGGTTTTTGGCGCAGAAATCCAAAAAGGTTTTTTTAGCGCATCGGTATTTGATAACTATGCAGGTAATAAAGCAAATTTGAAGTATCATGATTACATCCAGTCATGGCAGGCCAACATATTTACACAGGCAACCTATTTGTTTAAAGGTAACTGGCAATTGTTGGCCGGACTTAGTTTTAATCATTTTTATTTGGGTTATAAAAGAATTACCAGCAACCCAATTGCAAAAGAAGGGAGTAATTTTTCGCCACAATGGGTTCCCCGTATTTCTTTAATGAAAATTTTGGAACCAGTGCGTATTTATGCATCGGTAAGCAAAGGGTACTCAACTCCCAGTATTGATGAACTACACGCCGGCGACGACCGCTTTAATAAAGCATTAAAAGCAGAAAAATCCATTAATTATGAACTTGGGTTTAAAGCAACACTCATCAATAATCAATTATGGTTAAATATGTCGGGGTATTATTTCCGGCTTAAAAATACCATTGTAGGCCGCAGGGATTCATCCGGTGGTGATTTTTATTTAAATGCCGGCTCTACCCGCCAAAAAGGAATGGAAGCTACTGTGAATTATCAGCCGGTAATAAAAGTAAACGGTTGGATAAAAAGTATTTTACTCAATGTAAACTATAATTATATTCATGCCCGATTTGCCCATTACCAGCAAGGCATAACAAAATACGACGGCAATAAAATTACAGGAACAACGCCCTATGGTTTATCTGCAAATGCCGATTTTGTTTTTTCAAATGATATTTACTTTAATTGCACTTACTCTTATACAGGAAAAATTCCTTTAAATGATGCCAATACGGTTTTTGCGCCTTCATACAATTTGTTGATTGCAAAACTTGGATATAAATTTACAATTGCGAATACGGATACCGATTTTTTTCTTGCCATCAATCAATCAATGAACAACCCTTATGGATTGGGTAACGATTTAAACGCTGCCGCAAAGCGATACTTTAATCCATCTGCTCCATGGATGCTCAATGCAGGCCTGAAAATGAAAATTGGCTTAGAATAGCCATTAGTATTTATAGGTGAATGGTATTTATTTCTTGAAGCTTTGTGATTTCCCGTTTATCTTTGCAAAAAAATTTAATGTTTCAATTTGGTAATTTTTCTTATAAAGAGGTATTAACCATTACGTTTACACTTTTTGCGGTAATAGATATTTTAGGGTCAATACCCATTTTAGTATCACTTAGGGAAAAAATGGGCGGCAAAATAAAGGCCAACCTTGCTACTATTGCATCCGGCAGTTTAATGATTGTATTTCTTTTTTTGGGCAAGCAGTTTTTGAACCTTTTGGGGCTTGATGTAAAATCATTTGCAGTGGCCGGTAGCATTGTAATTTTTATATTGGGCTTGGAAATGGTATTGGGCCTGGAATTTTTTAAGCCGGAAAAAGATGCTAAAAGCGGTAGTGTGGTGCCCATTGCATTTCCGTTAATTGCAGGCTCAGGAACGCTCACCACCATTATGTCGTTAAAGGCCAACTATGCCGATGTAAATATTCTAATAGGCGTATTGATAAATTGCATAGCCATATTTCTTGTATTACATTCTTTAAAATGGATTGAAAGGGCGCTGGGTCCCAATGGGCTTTCGGTGATGAGAAAATTTTTTGGCGTAATATTGCTCGCCATAGCCGTAAAAATGTTTGCGGTAAACGCAAAAGGGTTATTGTAAATGTACTTTGACGAAGCAACAGATACGGGTATGAAATAATGAAAAAGAAGTTCTTTATGGCCTCGTAGTACAATGGATAGTATAAGAGTTTCCGAAGCTCCAGATCCTAGTTCGATTCTAGGCGAGGCTACAAAATTTTTAATTCAACTTAAGTGGAGCCTGTAATTCAAAAGCAGGTATGGCTACCGAAAAAGTATTGCGCTTGTGTAAATTCTCCACCAAATAGTTGCCATGCATTTTACCCATTTCGCTGCGTAGGTTGCAGCCGCTTACATACTGATACTGGTCACCGGGCTCAATGGTAGGTTTCACACCCACTACACCTTCTCCTTCTACTTCTCGTTTTGTTCCGTTGCTGTCAAATATATACCAGTGTCGCCTTAATATTTTTACAGGAAAATTATTGTTGTTTTCCATCTTTATCTGGTAAGCAAACATAAAATCTCCATTTACCGGGTTGCTGTACTCCGGTTGATAGTATGTTTCAACTGTAATAGTAATACCATTTGAGATTTTACTTACCATACCCAAATTTAATTAATAATATTTTTTTGGGCAAGCTTATTATATTATCCTGGCCTTTGTAAAGCCTTTTTTATGCAACCATTGCAATGCTTTGCTGCGGTTGTCTCCTTGTATGAGTATTTCCCCGTCTTTTACCGAGCCGCCTGTGCCGCAAAAAGTTTTGAGCTTTTTTCCCAGTTCTTCTTTCTCTTTTGTACTGCCAGTATAGTTTTCTATGAGTGTTACGGCTTTGCCTGCCCGGTGCTTTGTTTCGAGCCTTACTTTTATTAATTGCTCTGCCGGGGACAAGTTTTCCAGTTCCGGTTCATTCATTTGATCAGGCGAGAATTGTGGATCGGTAGAATATACAATATGGTTAAAACTTTTAATTTTTTTTGCCATGGTTAAATAATCATTGCTTTTAAACTAAGGTCGAGGCTTACTGCCTGGTGTATTATTGCGCCGCTTGAAATAAAATCTACACCAGTAGCTGCATAGGATGCCAGGTTAGATAAATTAATTCCGCCGCTGGCTTCGGTTTCATATTTGCCATTAATAATTCTTAAAGCTTCGGTAATTTTTTTAGGGGTAAAATTATCCAACATTATGCGGTCAATTTTCCCGGTTTGCATTACAAGTTGTACATCGGCAATTGAACGGGTTTCTACTTCAATTTTAATATTCAGCTTTTTAGTTTGCGCATAATCATATGCCTTTTTAATTGCTTTTTCTATTCCCCCGCAAAAATCAATATGGTTATCCTTAAGCATTATCATATCGTATAGGCCATAGCGGTGGTTACAACCACCGCCAATATTTACGGCTTCTTTTTCCAGCAACCGGAAATTGGGTGTGGTTTTCCTTGTATCTAATAATCTGGTTTTATAACCGTTTAATTTTTGGGTGTATTTACGGGTAAGTGTGGCAATGCCACTCATGCGTTGCATGCAATTTAATACCAGCCTTTCTGCCTGTAAAATGGTATGAATTTTTGCAGCAACTTCAAACGCCGTATCGCCGGCTTCCATCTTATCCCCATCTTTTTTAAATGCTGTAAATATAATATTGGGTTGCAGGAAATTAAAAATTTTTTCGGCTACCTGCATACCGGCTAAAATGCCGTTTTGCTTTATTTTTAATACTGCTTTTCCGTGTGCCGCTGCATCTATTGTTGAAAGCGTGGAGTAATCTCCGGGGCCAATATCTTCGGCAAGGGCATTTTTAATGAGCAGGTAAAGTTGTTCGTCGTATGTCATGGTTAATGATAAAGTAATTATTGGAGCTTATCGTTTTGTTTATGGCGGTTAGCGTCCCTGCTCGTTTTTTTGTCAAAATTTTTTTCCAGGGCATCAGTTAAATCCACGCCGGTTTGATTGGCAAGGCAAATGAGTACCCAAAGTACATCGGCCATTTCATCTGCAAGTTCTTTTCCTTTATCAGTTTCTTTAAATGATTGTTCCCCGTATTTTCTTACTATTAGCCGGGATAGCTCGCCCACTTCTTCCATTAAAATACCCAGGTTGGTAAGCTCATTAAAGTATCTTACGCCAACGGTATTTATCCATTGGTCCACCTGCTGTTGTGCCTGCTGAAAGGTCATGCATAAAATTTTATATGCTACAATTATTTACAAAATTAGCAATAAAATAGCCTTGTTGCCCTGCTAAGTTTCAGGCTGAGTTTTTAGGATTTTAAATGCTGGCAGTAGTGCTACTTCCTTTACAGTATTAGTTATTCTTTGTTTTGTGAATCAATTATTATGGTTACAGGCCCGTCGTTTACTAAGGTTACTTTCATATCTGCACCAAACTGGCCGGTAAATATTTTTTTTCCTAAATCTGACTGTAACTGTGCTATCATTTTTTCATACAGTGGTATGGCAAAGTCGGGTTTGCTGGCTTTTATGTACGATGGCCTGTTGCCTTTTTTTGTACCGGCATGAAGGGTAAACTGGCTTACTAATAAAATTGCTCCATCAATATCTTTTACCGAAATATTGGGAATATGGTTTTCATCATCAAAAATCCTAAGGTTTACAATTTTGCTGCTGAGCCATTCTATGTCGTTTTGGTTGTCGGCATTTTCAATACCAAGTAAAACCAAAAGACCTTTTTGTATAGAAGCAATATTTATATTTTGTACGGTAACTGATGCGTTACTTACCCTTTGAATTACGGCTTTCATAATTGTAATAAATGATGAGTAGATTTTTGGGAACTTGCAAAAAGTTACCAGAAAACTAATATATTATTCAGGAATATAGTGACATTTAATACATTTCCCCCATTTTTTATACTTTCTACCAAAAATAAGGCATACAAAAAAATTATTTCTATCCACAAAAAGTGAAAAACCCCTCAAATGCAATAGGCAGTTGGGGTTTGAAATTTTACACATCATTTTTCCACAACTGTTGATATTTATAAATGGTTTTCTTGGTTTACAAAAGATATTTTCGTCTTCTCTCTGAACTTTTTTTGGAACTGGTTTTGGGAGGAATATCATAACTTACTAACTATAAATAATTGTTCATGCCTGCTAAAAAAATACCTGCCTCTCCACTGCAGTTTTCCCGCCAGTTTACCAATGATACGGTAAGCCCGTTTAATATGTTTGAATACGATTACCGTACATCGGCAATTAAAAATCCTTCGGGTGAAATAGTATTCCTTATGGAAAATGTTGAAGTGCCAAAGCAATGGAGCCAGATAGCTACCGATATTTTAGCACAAAAATATTTTCGCAAAGCCGGAGTTCCTCAGCCCGATGGGAGTACAGGCAGGGAAACCAGCATAAAACAGGTGGCACACCGCATGGCACATTGCTGGAGGGCATGGGGTGAACGCTATAATTATTTTGCAACAGAAAATGATGCACAAATTTTTTATGATGAACTTGTATATAGCATATTAAACCAGGCTTGCGTTCCCAACAGTCCGCAATGGTTTAATACAGGCTTGTATGAAGTATACGGTATTGCCGGCAAACCACAAGGCCATTATTTTGTAGATCCCAAATCTAACTTACTGCAAAGATCTACATCGGCATACGAACGCCCCCAACCACATGCCTGTTTTATATTAAGTGTAGATGATGATTTGGTAAACGAAGGAGGCATTATGGACCTTTGGGTGAGAGAAGCCAGAATTTTTAAATATGGCAGCGGCGTGGGCACCAACTATAGTAGTATTAGAGGAGAAGGAGAAAAATTAAGTGGTGGCGGTTCCTCCAGCGGATTAATGAGTTTTTTAAAAATTGGCGATCGTGCTGCCGGAGCTATTAAAAGCGGCGGTACCACAAGGCGTGCAGCAAAAATGGTATGCCTGGATTTAGACCATCCCGAAATTATTGACTTTGTAAACTGGAAAGTAGAAGAAGAAAAAAAAGTGGCCGCATTAATTGCCGCCGGATATCCCAGCGATTACGAAGGAGAAGCCTATCGTACAGTAAGTGGCCAAAACAGTAACAACTCTGTAAGGGTACCTAATAACTTTTTTAAAACTTTGGATGAAAATGGAGATTGGGAATTAAAAGCCCGTAGCGATGGCCGCACCATGAAAACGGTGAAAGCACAAGCACTGTGGGATCAAATTAACTATGCCGCATGGCGCTGCGCCGACCCGGGAACTCAATACGATACCACAATAAATGAATGGCATACCTGTCCTGAAGGCGGACCTATTCGTGCAAGCAACCCTTGCAGTGAATACATGTTTTTGGATAATACAGCCTGTAACCTGGCTAGTGTAAACCTGCGCAGGTTTTTTGATGAACAAAATAATTTATTTGATGTAAAGGGTTTTGAATATACCTGCAGGTTGTGGACTGTTGTTTTGGAAATATCTGTATTGATGGCACAGTTCCCATCCAAAGAAGTAGCACAACTCTCCTACGATTACAGAACCCTGGGTTTAGGATATGCCAACCTTGGTTCAATGCTCATGGTAAGTGGTATTGCTTATGATAGCGATGAAGCCCGGGCTATAGCAGGTTCCATTACCGCTATTATGACTGGTGTTTCTTATACAACATCTGCAGAAATGGCTGCATTTTTAGGCAGTTTTGATAAATATCAATTGAATAAAGAGCACATGCTTCGTGTAATGCGTAACCATCGTGCCGCAGCTTACGATGCCATGGATGCTTATGAAGGCCTGGAAATAAAGCCGCAAGGCATTGATGCAAAGTATTGCCCCGATTATTTACTAAAAGCTGCAACAAAAGCCTGGGATAGCGCCGTTCAGTTAGGCGAAAAATACGGATACCGCAATGCGCAAACAACCGTTATTGCCCCAACCGGTACTATTGGATTGGTAATGGATTGCGATACCACAGGTGTAGAGCCCGATTTTGCCCTGGTGAAATTTAAAAAATTGAGCGGAGGCGGATATTTTAAAATAATTAATCAAAGTGTGCCGCAGGCATTGCGTAATTTAAAATACAGCGAAGCAGAACTGGAGGAAATTGTAAACTATGCAAAAGGACATGCAACCCTCAAGGGCGCACCGCATATTAATGAAATTTCTTTGGGAGAAAAAGGGTTTTTACCTGCTGAAATTGAAAAACTCAATGCTGCAATGGGCAGCGCTTTTGAAATAGGATTTGTATTTAATGTATTTACTTTAGGCGAACACTGCCTGCAACGCCTGGGCTTTACACCAGAACAATATAATAATTTTGAATGGAGCCTTTTAGAAGCACTTGGCTTTACCGATGATCAAATTGAAGAAGCAAATATTTTTATATGCGGAACAATGACGATTGAAGGCGCTCCTTATTTGAAAGAAGAACACCTGTCTGTTTTTGACTGCGCTAATAAATGCGGAGCAAAAGGGGAAAGATATATTCATGCACACGGACATATTCGAATGATGGCTGCTGCTCAACCTTTCCTGAGCGGTGCAATAAGTAAAACCATTAATTTACCCAACGAAGCCAATATTGAAGAAATTGCAAATGCCTACAGGTTGAGTTGGGAGCTTGGGTTAAAAGCTTGCGCTCTGTACAGGGATGGGTCAAAACTAAGCCAACCCCTAAGCAATAAAAGCGATAAAAAGAAAAAAGAAGATGCTGTTGCGCCAAATGAAGAAACAGCAAGTATTACTGCAAGCCTGTCTACCATCATCAATATGGCAAACCTTACTAATGACGAGGTGCTGGATGAGGTAAACAAAAGGGTGCAAAGCAGCGCAGATACTGCATTAAAGCGCCAACTGGCCATGATTGTGGAAAGAAGGAGCCTCCCGGCAAAGCGCCGTGGCTTTAATCAAAAAGCAAAAATTAGCGGACAAACACTTTTCCTGCGTACAGGTGAGTATAGCGATGGTACGCTTGGAGAAATTTTTATTGATATGGCCAAAGAGGGCGCCACCATGCGGAGCATGTTAAACTGTTTTGCAATTGCCGTTTCCATCGGCTTGCAATATGGTGTGCCTTTAGAAGAATATGTAGAAAAATTTGTTTTCACACGATTTGAACCCTGTGGCATGGTAGACCACCCCAATATTAAAACCACTACTTCAATTGTTGATTTTATGTTCCGCTCCCTGGCGTATGAATATCTTGGCCGTACCGACCTGGTGCATGTACTGGATAAGCCGGAGGTGCAAAATACCGGTAACGAAGATTGGGATATCAATACACCCACTATTGGAGAAAGAGTGCCGGAATTAAGCGAAGTAAGGGTTTTAAATACATCTGCAGCAAACCTAAAACCATCATCAGTAAAACCGGCAAATGATATGTACGCAGTTAACCATGCTAATAAACAAATGCATGGAGATGCACCGGCTTGTAATGTTTGTGGGCATATTACCGTAAGAAGCGGCACTTGTTATAAATGCCTTAATTGCGGCAATAGCCTGGGTTGCAGTTAAATCAGTACTTACCATTCTCAATAATAAAACCTCTGGGCGAAAAACCCGGAGGTTTTTTGTGTAAGTACAAAAAAATAATTTTGAAATTACATAGCTAGTACAAAAGAATAAAAAGTTGGGGATACTTTAAACCCCATTATTTAATCTTAAAATCTCTCAAATAACTGCAAGTATTCAATACCTCCTGATAAAATTGAGTAGTACCAAATTCTTTATGTAATTGCGGAAAGTACTTGTTATTCATAAAATCTTTTTGGTAATTCTTTGAGGCTGATTCATATTTATCCCAGTTATTGTAGTCAAAGTCGCCATACTGTGGCATACGTAATTGCTTTTGAACACATTTGGCTATCATAAACAGGCATTTTGCTTTAAACTCATTTTTAGAAGAGGCATCCATAGCCATTTTAAAATAATCATGGGCAGTGAAACAACCGTAATAATTTTTTTGAAAGGTTGTAGCATCTTTGGGGATGTAATAGCCGTCTGATCCGCTGCGGTAATATTCTACCAGCTCCCATGCATAGCCGTAATAGGTAGTATTGTAAAAGCCCAATGCCATTTTATACAAATAGTCTTCAGCATTTGCTTTATCAGTTTTAGCAAGGCTCTGCAGGCGCAGCATTTCTTTTGCAAAAGCAAGCTTTGAGGTAGTAGTTTTGTCTGTTGTTAATCTTTCTTCACGGTCGTACAGGAGTTCAATAAATGGATTTTTTTCAATAATATTTGCCGATGCAGCCGGTGATTTTGCAAACCATTCAATTGCTTGTGTAAAATTATTGTCTCTTAAATAAGCAGTTCCGGCAAAGTCTATTACTTCCGATAATTTTAAAGAATTGTTGGCAACAATAAATTCTGCAAAAGCTGTTTTTGTTTTGCTGTTTATATATGCATACAAATTTTCCACATCTTTGCTGGAGGATTGATGGTGTAAAAAATCTGCTGCCATAGAGCTATACTCACTGGATTTGCCACCATACATAATAAACTCCGCAGCGCCTACTGCCAGGGCTTCTTTATGCCTTTCGTTTTGCTGGCGGTAACGCTTTGCCATTATTTCACTCATAAAATTGCGATAAAATGTTTTCCATTGCGAAGGTGGGCTGTTCCATACATCACCATCTTGTTTATCGGCCAAAGCTTTTTGAGCCAGCCATTGTACAGAGGAAAGGATTTGCTGTTCAAATACGGCATCAATTTTTTCTGCTTCGTTTACCGTAAGTAATAAATTGGTTAACTGCCATTGATCGTTGAGTTTTGCAGATAGGTTCATTTGTTTCGAATTAGTAAGCAGTTGCCTGGCTTCTTTAAAGTTGCGTTGTAACATAGCAGTGTATGCAGCGCCCAGTTCAAATAAAGCTGCATTTGGGGCTTTGTTGCTTATGGCAATGCTATGTAATAAGTCTTGTAGTTTTTTTGCCTCGGCCTTATTTGCATTCATAGCCGAATCTGTTTTTCTTTCGTTCCAGCTATAGAAAAATGTTTTGCCGCCGTTTTGTTCCCGGAGCATTGGTGTTAAGTAAGCTTCTTCCAATTTATTAATTTCCCTTATTGCCAATACCTGCAGCACTTCAGCATTGGGAGCCAGTTGAAAAACTTCTTGCATTGCTTCTGTTTGCCAGGATGGGTCGCCAAGCATAAACAGGGCAAGCATGCCTGCTTTTTCTTTGTTGTTGGCACATAGGGCAAGGTATTCTTCCCTATATTTTTGAGCAGTTACCGCCCAATTAAAACTTATGTAATTACTTATTCGTTTTACATCAGATTCGCTAAATGCCTTGCTGAATAAATATGCGGCTTCTTTTAATTTGCCTGTTCTGTATAAAGCGCCTGCTTTTAAAGCCAGGCTCATAGGTTGCAGCACCGATTTTGTTTTATTGCCTGCAATCATTGCATCGTAAGTAACTATTGCCGCAGTATAATTATTGCTGTAATGCGCCAGCCGTGTTACCTGGTAACCATATTTTAATTTAAAGAATTGGGTTTTGGCTGCATTGAACAACTGCCGCCCATTTTTCATGAGGTTATCCATTTTAATACTGTCTCTTATTATGGCTTCCCAGTTATTATTACTGCCCAGCACATAAGGTTCTACCTGCTTTGCATACAGTACATAACCCAGGCCTTCTAAATCTTTGCTGCGTATGAAATAATGAGTCATACTGTTAGCCTTTATAGGTGCCGCTACGAAAAGGGCTTGCTTTTTTTCAATATGGTTATATAAGTTTTTTAAATCTACTAAGCTATATTCGGTTACAAAAAGCAAGGCTTCTTTTTCCGTAACAGGCTTGCCGCAATAGGCGGCCCACTCTTTGGCTAAAACTTCGGTTGTGTTTACAGGCTCCTGTTCGGCGTACAAAAAATTATAGCCTGTGTAGTAAAAAGGCTGATAAGCTTTTGCCTCCGCCAGGTTATTGCTGAAAAAACTTGTGTAATAATCGTAAGGATCTGCATCGGGCCCGCAACCAATAATGTTTTGCGGAAAGGAAATAAAAAAAAGGTTAATGAAGGCTGCGAAAAATATTTTTAATTTCATGAACAGAATATTTACTTAAAATTAGGCTATCCAAATGAAATAAGACAACCCTAAAGCTATCGGTATTAATTTTTTGATTAAGTACAGATGCGGCGGCCATTATATCTGTATAAGAGCTGCCTTCGTAGCGCAATAGGTCTCCTTTTTTAAATGCAGTATTATTTAGCACAACATCTTTGTTTATAGCAAACCTGTTCTGTGCAAGTTTCATTGCATATTGGTTCAATGAATCATCATTAAGGTTTTGAATTAAACCTGCATAAGTATTTTTTCTAAACAGTACATACCAGCCAAATACAGGCAAAGCCACATCAAGCGCTAAAGGATATTGATCAAGTTTGCCGGTATATTTTTTTATTTCTTCAGGGTCAATAATGGAGTTTTTAGTTTCCAGTTTTTTTAAATTACTCATATTGTAACACATGAGCAACCCTTTTTTTACGGGTGGTATACCGGCCTCCTTCGCATACTTTACCTGGAACAAACGAATGGTTGCTGAATATAAATGTTGCGTATCAATCTGCTGTAATTTTGTAAGCAATGAGAAGTATTTTTCTTTGGTAGACGCCGTCCAGTCGCAGTCAATTTGAATTTCCTTTATGGCGCCAATAGAATTAACAAAGGCAATTTCATTTATTAGTTTAAGGATATTTTCTGCCAGCGAATTACATTGTTCTGTCTGTATATTTTTGATACACTCATTGGTAATAAAAACAGTAGGAATAATTTGTAATTGATTGCATTTAATAAAATATGAATCCGCAATTCTTACCTGTGCAATAGGGCTGGGTTTTAAATAAGTTTCATCCCAGGCAACATCAAAAAAACGGAGGTAAATGGTATTGCTCCCATTTGTTTTTAATGCAGCCAAATCTGATGCTGTGGGGTTGAAAACCGATTTCCAATGGTAGAATGCAGGCTCAATGATTTTGCCGAATTTTTTTTGGTCACTGCAGGTAGATAACAGGAGAGAAGTAGCAATAAAAATAATTAAGCAACGCATAGTATTTGTCAAAGATACTGGCAACAAAGTTGCAAAATTGTTTTTGCAGCGGTGATACTGATTTTGATTTGGAATAAGGGTTTAAACCGCAGGTGTATCTTCAGTCCACAGCCGGGGCTAAAGACTGCCGACTGGGTACGCTGCCGGGGTTTAAGGGCCATACCTTATCTTTGCGCACTATGGCAAACGAAGCAAATAATTTCCAGGAACTGATTGCACACTGCAAAGAATATGGCTATATTTTTCAAAGCAGCGATTTATATGATGGCCTTAGCGCCGTTTACGATTACGGGCAATTAGGTGCCCAACTCAAAAAAAACTTAAGAGACGAGTGGTGGAAAAGCATGACGCAAATGCATGAAAATATTGTAGGCATTGATGCGGCTATTTTTATGCACCCTACCGTGTGGAAAGCCAGCGGCCATGTGGATAATTTTAGCGACCCAATGATTGATAATAAAGACAGTAAAAAAAGGTACCGGGTAGACCATCTTATAGAAAATTTTGCCGATGAACTTAAAGAAAGCGGAGAAGGGAAAAAAGCCGAAGAAATTTTGGCGGCGATGGATGCTTTGCTGGCAAAAGATGATTTTGCCGGCTTAAAAAACCTTATTGAAGAACATAAAATTAAATGCAGCATAAGCAAAACCTGCAACTGGACAGATGTGCGGCAATTTAACCTCATGTTTAAAACAGAGTTTGGCGCTGTAGCCGGCGATAACCCTGATGATAATATTGTATACCTGCGCCCCGAAACTGCACAGGGTATTTTTGTAAATTTTTTAAACGTACAAAAAACCGGCAGGATGAAAATCCCATTTGGCATAGCACAAACCGGTAAAGCTTTTAGAAATGAAATTGTTGCAAGGCAATTTATTTTTCGTATGAGGGAATTTGAACAAATGGAAATGCAATTTTTCATTCGCCCCGGCTCTCAAATGGAGTGGTATGAGTACTGGAAATCCGAAAGAAAAAAATGGCACGAAAGTATGGGTATACCTGCTGCAAAACTGCGCTATCACAACCATGTAAAACTGGCGCATTATGCCGACGCAGCCGTAGATATTGAATTTGAATTCCCCTTTGGATGGAAAGAGCTTGAAGGCATACATAGCCGCACCGATTTTGACCTGGGCCAACATGCCAAATACAGTAAAAAGAAAATTCAATATTTTGACAACGATATTGACCCCACAACAAATAAAGCCATTGGCAACTATACACCTTATGTAGTAGAAACTTCTGTTGGGCTCGATCGTTTGTTCCTTACCGTTATCAGCCTTTCTTATGCAGAAGAAAAATGGACCAAAGACGACGGAACCGAAGACAGCCGTGTGGTAATGCGTATACCGGCAAAGCTTGCGCCAACAAAGCTTGCTATTCTTCCCCTTATTAAAAAAGACGGCTTGCCCGAAATAGCCCGGCAACTGATGCACGAATGCAAAAGCAGCTTCATGTGTTTTTATGAAGAAAAAGATGCCATTGGAAAACGGTATCGCCGCATGGATGCCATTGGCACACCATTTTGTATTACCATTGACCATCAAACAAAAGAAGATGGAACCGTTACAATTCGTTATAGGGATGATATGCGCCAGGAAAGAATTGCGATGGGCGAAGTAAAGAAAATGGTGCTGGATAAAATTGGCTGATTTTTTTCTGTTTCCTAGGAATTATTGGTTTCATTTGAGGCTTTTCTATATCACAAACTATTGTGGGGCGCTGCTATCTTATATCATAAAAATATTTAATTAAATTTAATTTAATTAAAGCCAGTATTATTTTTCACCCTTTTTGGGATTGCCAGGCATTGGGTTTTATTTAATATTTGTATCTGTATTTATGGCATAGCTGTCTTTTGGGTCTAGGGCTGTACATTCTATTTATTAATATTTAAACCATAAAGGATGAACAAATTATTTATTACTGCTTCAATATTTTTTTTCTTTATTAAAGCAGGAGCTCAAAATGTGGGTATAGGAACCCTCACGCCCCAGTTTAAATTATCTGTACATGATGCAACACATGGGTATATAAAATTTTCAAATAATACAACTACCGAAAACACAACATCAGGTTCTTTTATTGGCGCTTATCAAAATGACCTTTATTTATGGAACAAGCAACCAACCGGAAACATGTTTTTTTATACCGATGGTTCCAAGAGGCTAACTCTGGATTCTGTAGGAAGGTTTGGTATTGGTAAATGGCCCGAGGATGCAATGGATGTAAAGGGTAATGTTAGGATAGAATCCCCTTCTACCACCGGCGGGGCTGCAATTAAAATGTATGGTGGAACTACTAATTTGAGCTATATACAGTTTTATAAAAATATTACATCACCTACTGCTATGGGATACATTGGTTTTAACCCTACGCAGAATTATGCAGTAATTCAAAGCGGCATTGCTGTTTCGGTAAGCAGTAATGGAATGGGTGTAGGTACTGTAAACCCGGAAGCCCGCCTCCATGTTCCGTTTGGTACAGATGCTGGCCTACCCAATACCAGCAATGGTTTTCTTATGCTGGGCCTTGGTAGTTCAACAAACGTGGTAATGGACAATAATGAAATACTTGCCCGCAATAATGGCGCTGCATCCGATCTTTTTTTGCAACATAGTGCCGGTAACCTTATTTTATGCGGCAATGAACAGGGAGCTGTAGGTATCGGCGTTTCATCCGGTGCAAGTATACCTGCAGGTTATATGTTGGCAGTAGATGGAAAAATAATTAGCGAAGAATTAAAAGTACAATTAAGTGGCAACTGGCCCGATTATGTTTTTGCCAATAATTATAACTTAAAAAGTTTTGACCAGCTCCGTTCATTTATTGATGCAAATAAACATTTGCCCAATATACCACCTGCTGCAGAAGTAGAAAAAAATGGCATTGAAGTGGGCGATATGCAAAAAAGAATGATAGAAAAAATTGAAGAGCTTACCCTATATATTTTGGAATTGGAAAACAGGGTAAAAAAACTGGAACAAACAAATGCCATTAAAAATTAAACCAGTTTGTATGAAAAGCTTCTGGAAAAAATATTTAGCCTCCATTGTGTTATTTGCTGTTTGCTATGCTGGTGCAAATGCCCAGGAATATTTGCCCCGGAACAACCCCGGTTGCATAATGAAGCTCAAAAGCAAACCCAAGTATTTGCCCAATGCCGATGCATTTTTGAGGCAGCAACTTGCTGCAAGGCTTGGCGACTCATCGTATACCGATGATTTTTCATCGCCCTATTATGTTCGATTGTTTATAAGAATTGTAAGGCAGGATGATGGTACTTTGCCAGGCTGTACTGTGGAAGAGGCCATGCTAAATTTTAATGAAATGAATGTGCAATACAGTCCGCACAATATTTGTTTTCAACTTGCAGGGATAGATTTTGTGAATGATACCTATCTCAATAATTTTAATACCTCTGCAAATTTGGAACAGGTTTACCCTGATTATATACGAGATAATAACCTGGATGTGGATGGGGCAATGACAATTTTTATTCACTACAATTTTTTAAATAATAGCGGGAGTAGTGGAAATGCTTATACTATCCCCAATAATTTTTTAAGTGTGGCACGCTGGGCTGCTAAAAGCACTACTGTGCATTCGATCTTTGGGCATGAGATGGGCCATTGCCTGGGCTTGTACCATACTTTTGAGGATAATTATGGAGAGGAAACAGTTCCTCGCTCTTCTTCAAACTCCTGTTACAACTGTGCTTCAGATGGCGATTTGTGTTGCGATACGCCTGCAGACTACGCCAATTCGCAGAATAATACCAGTTCCTCAACCTGTAATTATTCGGGTACAGCTGTAGAAAATTGCAGTTCCCTGCAATATAATCCTTCTACAATTAATATTATGAGTTATCAACCCTGGGCATGTATTTCAACTACCAGTACTGCTATTACCGCCAATCAGCGTACAAGGATGCATGCAACAATTTTAAATCCAAATGGGCCTGTTTTTTGGCGGGTTTCAGAGGATAATTATGTACAGCCTGCAACCAGTAACAGCTCAGCATTAGTTAAAATTTATGCAGCTAAAAATTCGGTGGGTACATCCAGCAATAGCATTACGCATTCTGGTGCAGCAAATGCCTACTATGTAGCAGGCGGAAGTGTTACCTTTGGCCCTGGCGTTACCATGGCTCCCAATAGTGCAGGGGTTATACAGGCAAGTATTTCGGGTTGTAATTAAAAAAAATTACCCATACAATTCCTGGTGAATGCTTTTTCTATCGTAGCCTAAAGACATTATGCGTTGCTTGGCCTCATCTACCATTTGCTTCCAACCGCATAGGTAAAATGTAGCGGGTATTAGTTGGTTACTATTTGCTTTATTAGATTGTACGATGGATTCATAAACTTTATGTACATATCCTTTGTGAGTAAAATCAAGATTTTCTTCCACATTTTCCCTGGAGAAAACAGAATGAAACTGCAGGCTGGGATGCTTTTCTGCAAGTGCTTTTAATTCATCTGCATAAAGTGCATCTTCATATTTTCTGCATCCAAACACCAGGTAAATTTTTTTATGCGGAATATTATGGTTGAAAATATGGTGAACCATACTACGGAATGGCGCAATACCGGTTCCCGTGCATATTAGAAAAACATCTTTGTCAATATTTTCGGGTAGGGTAAACACACCAACCGGCCCACGTAAAGTAAGTTCTGCGCCTTCTTTTACTTCATCAAATAAATAAGGAGTGCCTTTTCCTTCTTTATTTAAAACAATACATAATTCAAAGCTATTGTTACCATTTGGCCAGCTTGCAATGGAATAGCTGCGCCAGCGCTTATTGGGCTTTTCGTCAATAGGTAAATCTATGGTTACAAATTGGCCGGGTTTAAAATCAAAAAGCCCCGGCCCGGAAAATTGAAAAATAAAACTCCGGGTATTATGGGTAAGTTGTGTTATTTGTACAATATTGGCTTTTTGCCAGGGTAGAAGCGCCATGTAATTTTTTTTAAGTTTTGGTTATTCCTGCTTTTATGCTATTGCAAAATTACAATTCAAAATCTACTTTAATGGTACAACCTTTTCCCTTTGTTGCATCAATTTTTAGTTGCCCGTTATGCAGTTGTACCCTGCTGGCAATATTTTTAAAACCTAAGCCATATTTAATTTTCGATTTTTCAAAACCTTTACCATCGTCGGTAATGATTAATACCAGTGATTTTTTCTTTTGGATAATTTCTATTAATACATGCCTGGGTTTTGCATAGCGTAATATATTGGTAAGCTGCTCCTGTACTATCCTAAAAATAGTGAGTTTTAAATCTTCATCTTTCAGGCTGCTGTCGTTGAAAACATAATTTTCTTTTATTTGAAATTTGTTTACAATAGCTATATTTTCCACTAATTCCTGTAAAGCCATTTTTAATCCTACTTCGCCCAACGATGGTGGTAACAACGACTTGGAGAGCATCCTTATTTCTTCCACTGCAGATAAAATAAGTTTCATTGCCGAGCTTAAAAATTCTTTTCGCTTTGCGGGGTTTTGCATACTATACTCAATATATAGCTTTGCCGTTGCCAATATTTGATTGATATTGTCGTGCAGCTCCTTGCCCAGGTTTTCCCTTTCCCTTTCCTGGGCAGCAATAACGGCATTGGTGATGTCGTCTTGTTTTATTTTTCTTTCCTCTTCAAGTTTTTGCTCTAGTTCAAGTAATTCCGAAATATCTCTTGATGTTCCTACCAGCCTTATTAATTCCCCTTTTTCATTTCGCATGGCGTAGCCTTTTTCTGAAATATGCCTTGGGCTTCCATCATCCCTTAATACTTTGCAATCAAAATGAAAATTTTTTATTTCGGGATTTTGTAATATATTTTGGATAATATTTTTTACATTTTCTTTGTCTTGCGGATGTATCCTGTTCCACCAGCTATCGGGCAAGTTATGCTCGCCTAAAGTTTTGCTGCCGGTAATTTTTTGCCAGGCCTCTTTGCTGCGAAATACCTTGTTGTTCAGCAAATCCCAGTCCCAAACCATATCATTGGTTGCCTGGCCTACCAGATAGTAACGCTCATTACTAAACTGCAATTCGTTGGTTAGGCTTTTAATACGAAGGACGTTAATAATAGTTTTTTCCAGCAATGCGACATTAAGCAATTTAGTTTCAATACTATCGGTTATGCCGGTTTTGAGGAGTTTTTGATGCTGAGGAAAGGATATTTTTCCGGCAATTACAATTATAGCTGCTTTAGTTACTTTTTTACTGAACCTGTTTAGGTTTTCTAAAGATTTTTTATTAATTGCTTCAACAATCAAAATAAATACATCGGGGCGGCTGATTTCTTTACTAGGCAAGTGTGTAATGGCCCCTGCCAATGCCGCTTCATTTATGGGGAGGCTGCAGTTTAATAAAAACGACTGAACTTGTTTTTTAATGACTGTTGTACCGCCCGAAATAACGATGTTAATTTTTTTTGCTGTTTTCATGCAGTAAAATTACCTGCACAATTTACTTTATTTACACTTCTTAACTGTAGGTAAATTCACTCTTGCATAAATGCAGTTATTCTGTAATTTTGTATCCAGGCTGTAGAAGCAAATCCTCAAATGGAAAACAATGAAGAAGTTTTTGATTATAGACGACCATGTAGTGGTAAGATCGGGCATAAAAGGCCTGCTTGCAGAATTATACCAACCCTCCATAACCGAAGAAGCTTTTGATGGCGAAAGCGCCCTGGCCAGCTTAAAACACAATTTTTACGACCTGGTTTTGCTGGATATTCAAATGCCCAATACCGATGCCCTGGGGCTTATGGAGTATTTTAAAATTAAATTTCCCGACCTTAAAGTGCTGGTTTTTTCTATGAGCCCGGAAAATGTTTATGCCAAACGTTTTTTAAAAGCCGGTGCCAAGGGGTTTATCAGTAAGGATGCGCCTTTGCAAGAATTAAAAACTGCTATTACCCGGGTGCTCAACAGCGGCAGGTATATCAGCAGCGATTTGGCAGAAGCTTTAGCTATGACCGAAAACCAGCAAAAGGAAAACAATATTTTCAACCGCCTTTCTGCAAGGGAATTTGAAATTGCCAATTTACTGCTCGAAGGGAACAACTTAAGTAGTATTGCAAACAGCTTGCACCTTAGAGTTTCTACAATAGGCACCCATAAAGCCAGGATTTTTGAAAAACTTAATATCAAAAACCTGCTGCAATTAAAAGACCTTGCCGTAAGCTACCGATTTTAATTTTTCCCAGGGCATCACTAACGCTCCTAAAGCATTACTTATTATAAAGTGGGTTAAGGTTTATATTTAGCTTCGTTAAATAATTTTTCGGCATCCATTACCATTAACGCTTTAAGGTTAGTATCAGGAAATTTATCCATATACTTTTTTACTATTTGCCATCCGGCAAATGAACCTATATTCCCTGGTGCAGATTCTCCAAGCTCCTGTGTTTTGGGGCTTTCGCCAATATAATTTTTTATTAGGTTGTTGTCAATAATTTGAAGAAAATTATTTTGGGTAAATAAATTCCAAATTGCTGCTTCATGGCTATAGGATTCCTTCAATTGTTTTACAGTATATCCAATAAGTTTATACTCCTGGGTTTCAGGTAGCAGTTTTTGGAGCAGGTATAGCCTTTTTCCTTTTTCTACCATTTGCAGCAGCAGGCTTTTATCTTCCGGTTTTTCCGGGTATAAATCTGAAATAATATTTTTCATGGCATTTACCGAAATGTATTCCGGAGTAAACCTTTCCGTGATATATGCCGGATAGGTTTGGCTTACCCATTCGGTGCCATACAGCGAAAAATTTTTGCCTAAATGCTGATGAAGGCCTACAATAAAATGCTCTTCATCTAAAATATCCCCAAAGCCGTCAAGCGGGCCTATATAAGTGATAATTTTTTTTGGTGCTTTGTAGTCCGGAAAATAATATTTAAGGTACTGGAGCGCTTTTTTTATTTCTTTTTCATAAGGGGTAAAGTCGGCAAATACTTTTTGCGAAGAATCAAAAACCGGCCTGTAAGCGCCTATAAATCCTTTAAGGTAGTTTAAGGCAGAGTCTGCAGGCCACCGTGGGTCTACATTTAAAATGGTGTAAATAAAATTGTTTTGAAAAGCCGGGTATTTTGCCGTAAGTTTTTTAAGGCCTTCCTGCAAAGTTGCACTGTCCAGGCTAAAAAAATCTTTTTCATATCGCTCTGTTGATAATACTACTGGTATTTTTGAAACATCAGGTGCAAGGTTATTGTTTTTGCAACTGCTCAAAAATATGCCTGTGGCAATTATCATAACTATATATCTCATCCGTATTTATTTACTGTAACTTTGTGGTTTCATTTGCAGCCCAAATCTAAAGTAACTGCGGCAAACAAACGAAAAATACAGCAATTTGGTATTAATATTCAGTTAAAGAATACCGGAAAGGAAAATGAAAATATTTTTAGCCCAGCAAAACTATCACATTGGAAACATTGATGCCAATACGCAAAAAATTATTGCGGCTGTTGAGCATGCTAAAAACTCCGGTGGGGATTTAATCGTATTTAGTGAACTAAGTGTATGCGGCTATCCGCCAAGGGATTTTTTGTATTTTAAAGATTTTATCAATAAAAATAACACGGCAATTAATGCTATTAAGCAATATGCAGATGGCATTGGGGTTTTAATTGGTGCGCCTGCTATAAACCCATCGGTACAGGGAAAAGATTTGTTTAATGCTGCATGGTTTTTGGCCGATAAAGAAATAAAACAGGTATTTTATAAAACCTGCCTGCCTACTTACGATGTTTTTGATGAAGACCGATATTTTGAACCCGCTTCAAAATGGGAATTACTTGAATTTAAGGGGAAAAAAATTGCGGTAACCATTTGTGAAGATATTTGGAACCTGGGCAACAACCCGCTTTATACCATTTGCCCAATGGATAAGCTGGCGCCATTGCAACCCAATGTAATGATAAACCTCTCCGCTTCGCCATTTGACTATACACATGATAAAGACAGAGAGGCAATTGTAAAAGCCAATGTGCTGCGCTATAAAATACCGGTATTTTATTGCAATACCGTAGGCAGCCAAACAGAAATTGTATTTGATGGCGCCTCATTTGTAATGGACAATAAAGCCAACCTTTGCGGCAGGCTAAAACGTTTTGAGGAAGATTTACAAGCTTTTGTTTTGAACGATAATGGCAGCATTGGTACAAATATTTTAGCCACACAGGAGCAATTGCCCAGCCAGGAGTTAACCCCAATGCAACTTAACGAAAAGCTCAACATACCACTAATTTATGAAGCGCTGGTACTGGGTATAAAAGATTATTTTTCAAAAATGGGTTTTACAAAAGCCATTCTTGGGAGCAGTGGCGGTATAGACAGCGCCGTTGTTTTAGCGCTTGCCTGCGAAGCTTTGGGGAAAGATAACGTTACGGCAATGCTCATGCCTTCTCAATTTTCAACAACACATTCTGTAAGCGATGCCGAGCAGTTAAGTAAAAACCTCAATAATCCATACCACATCATTCCCATAAAAAATATCTACGAAAGTTTTTTAAATGAGCTGGATCCGCTGTTTGCAGGTATGCCTTTTGGTATTGCCGAAGAAAATATACAAAGCCGGGCACGTGGAAACCTGCTTATGGCAATTGCCAATAAATTTGGCTACATATTACTCAATACTTCCAATAAAAGTGAACTGGCAACAGGCTATGGTACTTTATATGGAGATATGGCCGGTGGCCTGGCTGTATTGGGTGATTGTTATAAGTTGCAAATTTATGAACTGGCAAAATTTATCAACCACACAAAAGAAATTATTCCACTTCATATATTAACAAAGCCGCCAAGTGCAGAACTAAGGCCCGGGCAAAAAGACAGCGATAGCCTGCCGGATTATGCACTGCTTGATAAAATATTGTACCAGTATATTGAACTTTCCAAAGGCCCGGATGAAATTAAAACTATGGGCTTTGAGGAAGCAATGGTAGACAGGGTTTTAAAACTGGTAAATGTAAATGAGTATAAGAGAAACCAGTTTTGCCCCATCATACGCATTTCTCCAAAATCATTTGGCATTGGCCGCAGGGTGCCCATTGTGGCAAAGTATCTTGCCTGATTTTTTTTAATATTTATGTAGTGCTACCTTTATTTCTCTAAATATTAACCATTCTTTAGTTGTAAAATCATGAGTGGCAGTATTTTTGATTATATGGCTGCGTAATTTGCAAGCAGCTTTTACGTTATAAAATTAAATGTAAACCCATTGGGCAAATACCCAATTTTTATTAGTTTTTATTTAAATGATTAAATATGCTACAAACCGCTGAAGACATTAAAATACTAAATGAAAAAATTAGTTATTCGGCCCAGTTTATTACCCGTATTACCGATGAGTTGAACAAAAAAATAGTAGGCCAGGAAACGATGATAGAAAGGTTACTTATTGGGCTGCTGAGCAATGGCCATGTGCTGCTGGAAGGGGTTCCCGGCCTTGCCAAAACACTGGCCATAAAATCCCTGAGCCAAACCATTCATGCCGACTTTAGCCGCATACAGTTTACGCCGGATTTATTGCCGGCCGATGTAATTGGCACCATGATTTATAACCAGGGAAAAAATGAATTTGTTGTACGCAAAGGGCCCATTTTTGCCAATTTTGTACTTGCCGATGAAATAAACCGTGCACCTGCAAAAGTGCAAAGCGCTTTACTGGAAGCCATGCAGGAAAGGCAATCTACCATTGGCGATACCAGTTATAAAATGCCCGAACCTTTTTTGGTTTTGGCTACACAAAACCCCATTGAGCAGGAAGGTACTTATCCTTTGCCCGAAGCACAGGTTGACCGCTTTATGTTAAAAGTAATTGTAGGCTATCCTTCAAAAGCCGAAGAATTGCTTATTATCCGGCAAAATACCATTGGCGCAACCACAGCAGCCATAAATGCTGTAGCCAGCCCAAGTGAAATTATAGCAGCAAAAGACTTGGTACGGTCTGTTTATATTGATGAAAAGGTAGAAGATTATATTTTAAATATTGTATTTGCTACCCGCTTTCCCAATGAATACCAGTTGGGCAAACTAAAGCCCATCATTAGTTTTGGAGGAAGCCCCAGGGCAAGCATCAACCTGGCTATTGCAGCTAAAGCGTATGCTTACCTTAATAAAAGGGCCTATGTAATTCCCGAAGATGTTCGAAGCATTTGTAAAGATGTATTGAGGCATAGGATTGGGCTTACTTATGAAGCTGAGGCCGAAAATGTAAATGTAGAAGATGTAATCAACGAAATATTGAAAGCTGTAAATGTTCCATAGAAAATAATGCTCACAACTGCGGATATCTTAAAAAAAGTAAAGGAGCTCGAAATAAAAAGCAAGATCCTTGCCTCCCACCTCTTTACCGGTGAGTACCACTCTGCATTTAAAGGCAGGGGAATGAGTTTTAGGGAAGTAAGGGAATATACGGCAGGTGACGATGTACGCTTTATAGACTGGAATGTGAGCGCAAGATTCAACCACACTTTTACCAAAGAATTTGAAGAAGAAAGGGAACTCACTATGATGCTGCTGGTAGACACCAGTACCAGCAATTTATTTGGCAGCGTAGGCGCAAGAAAAAAAGACCTTATTAATGAAATTGCCGCGGTACTTACCTTTAGCGCCATTAGTAATAACGATAAAGTAGGTGTAATTTTTTTTAGTAACCGAATTGAAAAAATTATTCCTCCCAAAAAGGGCAGAGACCATGCCTTGTATATCGTTCGTGAACTGCTCACCATTGAGCCGCAGGTAAAAGGTACCAATTTAGATGTTGCGATTCGATATTTTAATGGTATTGCAAGGCAAAAAAGCATTGCTTTTATTTTAAGCGATTTTTTGGCAACCGGGTACGACAATGATTTAAAAGTTATCGGTAAAAAGCATGATGTAATAGGCTTAAAAGTGTACGATAAAATGGATATGCAACTGCCCGATGCCGGGCTTATACAAATGGAAGATGCAGAAACGGGTGAAGTATTTTTAATGGACAGCGGCAGTGCACTGGTAAGACATAATTATCAAAAATATTTTTTGAAGCAAAGTGAAATAACCAAAAATTTTTTTAGAAAAGCCGGAGCCGACCTACTGCATCTGAGAACAGATGAGGAATATGTAAAAATATTGCAAAAATTTTTCCTGAAACGACATTAAAGGATGAGTAGAAATATATGTAAGAAGACCAGGCTTATATTGCAAAGTTGCTTTTTGCTACTGCTGTTTTTTTCAGCGCCTTGTATCCTGGCACAAAAAGTGAGCACTGCGGTTGACCGGAAAGATATTTTAATAGGGGAAAAAATCCATTACAACATTAAGTTCACTTTTCCCAGTTCCGATTACCAGGTGTTGTTTAATATCCCCGATTCAATCCCTCACTTTTATCTGGTAAATAAAACCAAATCCGACTCTGTGGAAATGGGAAACTACCTGGTGCAGCAAAAAATTGTACTTACCAGTTTCGATTCCGGCAAATGGTCCATACCATCTTTTCCGGTAAGGGTACAAAAAGGTTCATCGGTTTATACTCTCAATACAGATCCGGTGCTGATTGATGTGCGATACTCGCCAGAAGATACCACAGGCATTTATGATATTAAACCACCTATAAATGTTTTTGTGGTGGAAAATAGCTGGCTCATTATAGCAGCTACGGTTCTTACCCTTTTGGTTTTATTGTATTTGCTCTGGCAGTATATAAAGCAAAGAAAATGCAGGAAAAAGCCTTTGTTTGGATCGCCACAGTCGGCATACCGGGAGGCTATGGATGCTTTAGAAGAATTAAGTAAAAATTTTTCAGGAAGTAAAGACGAGGTAAAGCCTTTTCATGCGTCCCTTTCGGATATTTTAAGGCAATATAACAGCCGTATGCAACAAAGCAACATGATGACAAAAACTACAGGCGAACTGTTACTGTGCTTTAAAGAAAAAAACCTTGGAGCAGATACATTGTCTGCAATTGCCGAAGTTTTGAGGAAGAATGATGCGGTAAAGTTTGCAAAATTTATTCCGCTGCAAACCGAAAGTAAAAATACATGGGAGCAAATGAAAAATATTTTAAGTTCACTGCAGCAATTTTATCAAACCCCTAAAAGCCAGGTTTAATTTTGTTATTCGATTATTTTAAAAATATTGAGTTTGGGCAACCATATTTTTTTGTATTGTTTGCCATTTTGCCATTTTTAATTTATGGGCATTTTCGGTATTTTAATTCTTCGGCTGCGTCTATTCGGGTTTCCAGTACCGCCGCACCTGGGCTCAAAACCTGGAAATCGGCGGCAAAGCACTTGCCTTTTATTTTTAGGGTTTTTGCTTTAAGCGCTATAATTTTTACTTTGGCAAAGCCACAAACCCGTAATGTGGAACAGCGTACTGAAGGCGAAGGAATTGAAGTAGTGCTGTGTATAGACGTAAGCGGCAGCATGACGGCGCAGGACCTTACACCCAACCGGCTTGAAGCTGCAAAATCGGTAGCTATAGATTTTGTAAACCGCAGGCCAACAGATAGGATTGGCATAGTGATTTTTGCCGGCGAAAGCTTTACCCAATGCCCGCTCACCACCGATCATAACGTAGTAATAGCGGCAATAAAAAATATTAGAAATGGCCTGCTGGTAGATGGCACGGCAATAGGCTCGGGCCTTAGTACAAGTGTAGACAGGATAAGAAACAGTAAGTCAAAATCAAAAGTAATTATCCTGCTTACCGATGGTGAGAATAATGGCGGGTTGATTGACCCACAAACGGCAAAAGAAATTGCCAAAGCTTTTGCCATTAAAGTATATACCATTGGCGTGGGTACAATTGGGGAAGCACCAATGCCATACCGCAACCCCGATGGAAGCATAAGTACAAGAATGCAAAAAGTAGCCATTGATGAACCACTCATGCAGCAAATTGCCACAGAAACCGGCGGCCGGTATTTTAGGGCTACCGATAATAATTCACTTGCAGAAATATATACTTCTATTGATAAGCTGGAAAAAACCAAGGTTGAAGTAATAAAGAATGTGCATTTTAAAAATAAATTTCTTCCCTTTGTTGCTGCGGCAATTTTCTTTTTAATGCTTGAGATAGTGTTTCGCTACCTGCTGCTGCGAAAATTCCCCTAAGGTTTTTTTCTGTTTTAAAATATCCGTTTCCATATCTTGCAGCTATGCAGGCATTAGTTTATAAATCTACAGGCAATTGGTACCAGCTAAAAAATGAACAGGGCAGGGTGCTTTCTGCAAGAATGGCCGGAAAGCTTAAAACGGAAGGCATCACTTCTTCCAACCCAATAGCTGTAGGCGATAATGTAACAATTAATGATGAAGCCGGCGAAGAAAACTTGGTTATTACATCGGTATTACCCAGGAAAAATTATATCAACAGGGTATCTCCGCACAATAAAAATCAGCATATTATTATTGCTGCCAACCTGGATAAAGCAGTTTTGTTTGCTACCTTAAAAGACCCCAAAACTTCTTTGGGTTTTATTGACCGCTTCCTTGTTTCGGCAGAAGCTTATCACATACCTGTAGTAATTGTTTTTAATAAAAGCGATTTGTATAAAGAAAAAGAGAAAACCAATTTTGAAAAGATAAAAACTATTTATGAGACGGCAGGTTATACCGTAATGGCAATGAGCATAAAAGAAAATAAGGGCATTGCGGAAATAAAAGCAATTTTAAAAGATAAAACCACATTGCTTTCTGGTCATTCCGGGGTAGGGAAATCATCTTTTTTAAACGAAATAATTCCCACACAAAACCAAAAAACAAAAGAAGTAAGTAACTGGAGTGGAAAAGGTATGCACACCACCACATTTGCAGAAATGTTTGATTTGCCGCAAGGCGGAAAAATAATAGATACACCTGGTATTAGAGAACTGGGCCTTGTGGATATAAGCAGGGAAGAGCTTTCTCAGTTTTTCCCTGAAATGCGGCTGATATTAAATAATTGCCGTTTTAATAATTGCCAGCATATAGACGAGCCAGGCTGTGCCGTAAAAGCAGAAGTTGAAAATGACATTATAAGTATGGAAAGATATATCAGCTATATATCCATTAGAGATACTATACCGGAAAGTAAATGGAAATAAAATACCAGCTCCCTAAAAGAAGTAAATTGCAAAACATTAAGTGAAATTAATAAACCCTTTTTTGAAGAAAATTGGCAACTTCCATTACATTATGGGTATTATAACCACTGGGTATTATGCTTACCCCGTTAAACATGCTAAAGTGTAGTGTAAGTAATTCATCCTTATATTTAAAATCCCAGTTCAGGCTTTCGGTTTCATCTACCTGGTTAAGAAACCTTACCTGTAAATCGTTGGCAAGGGTTTGGGCAATTGCATAAAATTTACTTACTCCGCAATTGTCGTCTATTACGGCTTCAGTACCGCCGTTGGGTGTTTTTAGGTTGTAGCACATAAAAAATGGTTTTATAGAGGGTTGTAAATCTATTCGTTATCAAAAGGTTACAACTTAGTGCCGCCTTTGTACTTTTTCTTATTTGCTTTGGCATTAATCTGGTCTTCAGTCATGCCCCTTGCATCGTTGGGGCAGCCATACTTATCTTTACGCAGCAGGGAACAACTATTGAGTACAATAATGAAGATATTGAGGATCATTACCATCAATACCCATTTTACTATGTTGTGTTTTGTTATCATTTTACTATGCTGAAATAAAGATATAGTTATTAAATTTAAAT
The DNA here is from genome assembly GCA_016699815.1 of Chitinophagaceae bacterium. Lineage (NCBI taxonomy): Bacteria > Pseudomonadati > Bacteroidota > Chitinophagia > Chitinophagales > Chitinophagaceae > Chitinophagaceae bacterium. The sequence goes on from CP065012.1 coordinate 1,886,143, forward strand.
CAAAAGTTAAATAAAAGCCCAGCTACTACTTAAACCATCCGCTATATTTAACGTAATTATCGGCAATCCTGTTAATTTCGCCACTAATTAATTCGGCACTAATGTCTTTTATCTTTTTTGCCGGAACTCCGGCATATATACTTCCGGCTTCTACCCTGGTATTTTCCAGTACTACCGCTCCTGCAGCTATAATACAATTGCTACCAATATGGGCATTATCCATAAGAATTGCACCCATGCCTACCAGTACGTTATCTTCAATAACGCATCCATGCACTATTGCATTGTGCCCAATGCTCACATTATTTCCAATAATGGTCTTTGTTTTTTCAAAAGTGCAGTGTATAACGGCCCCATCCTGTACGTTTACTTTATTCCCTATAATGATGCTGTTTACATCTCCACGGATTACTGCATTAAACCATACGCTGCATTGGTTGCCCATTTTTACATCCCCAACTATGGTTGCATTGGGGGCAAAAAAACAATCATTGCCCTGGCTTGGACTTATATTATTTACCGGAAGTATTATTGCCATGGTAGCATCGGGTTATATAAAATAAAAGTAAATAGGTTTAAATTTCTGGCAACATCAGCCTTTTTCTTTTTGAATAAATTCTTATGCCAATAATGAGTATTACGCATACGGCAATATTGGCATTAGTAGAAATTGGGGTTTCTTTCAATAATAAGTAAATACCACCGCCAATAGCGCAGGCAGTTGCATAAAGTTCTCCTTTTTTAAACAGGTTGGGAACCGAATTGCAAAAAATATCGGCCAAAAGCCCACCGAAAGTTGCCGTCATTACACCCATGATTAATGCATAAATATCATTGAGGCCATTGCGTAAAGCTACTTCAATACCGGCAGTGGTAAATAAACCCAGCCCGGCAGCATCGGTAAAAAAAATGGTGCGCCTGAAACGGTTTACATTTTCTTTGAGCAAAAAGGTAATGGCCGTGCCGGCAAATACCAATATAAGTGCAATATTATCGTTTATCCAGTTTACCGGTTGAATGCCAATGAGCAGGTCTCTGATTGTTCCGCCGCCATAAGCCGTAGCAAAAGCTACTACCAGCCCACCAAATATATCCATGCGATATGCCCTTGCTTTAAAAGCGCCGGTTAAAGCAAATATAAAAGTACCCATGTAAATAACTACCTGTAAAAAACTCATAGCCAAATGTAATGGATTAAGCAGCTTATCCAATTATAAATTTAAAGCATGGCTTTGTAAATAGCATCGAAAATTTTTTCTCTTACATTCATACGGTTAAGCACAGTACTTTCGCTGGGGTTTACCCTGTTGCTTAAAAAAATATAAATAAGGTTGTATTGCGGGTCTACCCATGCACAGGTGCCTGTATAGCCCGTATGGCCAAAGGTTTGGGGCGAGGAAAATGTGGAAGGGTAAGGGTATTGTTTTTTTGCATTGTCTTTATCGGGTTTATCAAAACCCAATCCCCGGCGGCTATAATTTGAATTATAGCTGGTAAATAAATCTATGGTTTCTTTTTTTAAATACTGCAGCCCATTGTAGGTACCTCCGTTGAGTAACATTTGCATTACTGCAGCAAGGTCAAAGGCATCGCTGAATAACCCGGCATGGCCCGAAACGCCGCCAAACATTGCTGCTCCGGGGTCGTGTACTGTTCCTTGTATCAATTGTTTCCTGAAAATTTTCTCATCCTGCGTTGGTGCTATTTTTGTAAAAGGCATTCGTTGCAATGGCCTGAAACCAATTTTTTTTAATTCCATAGGCTCGTAAAATTCTTCTTCCACATACCGCTCCAGCGATTTTAAGGTGATGGCTTCAATAACTTTTCCCAAAAAAATAAAATCATTGTCGCTATAAACATATTTGCTCCAGGGTCCTAAAGGGCTTTTAAGGATTCGGCTGAACATAGTATCGGGCCAGTCCCTTCGTAAATAAAGATGTTCGGCAACTTTAAGAGGAAAAGTATCCCTCCAGGAACTAAAGTATAAAGAGGCATTGGGGTTGCCGTTGTTATCCAGTGTTTCTTTATAAAAAGGTATAAAAGCTACAAGCCCGGCCTGGTGTAAAAGCAGGTCATCTATTTTTAAAAATTCTTTATCGCTGCCTTTAACCCATTTGAGGTAATGACTTAAGTTTTTTTTTAAATCAATTTTTCCTTCTTCGAAAAGTTTCATAACGGCAAGTGTAGTTGCGGCAATTTTTGTTACCGAAGCAAGGTCGTAAACTGTTTCCGGTGTTACCTGTTGTGTTTGGCTGTAATCGTAAAATCCAAATGATTTACAATAAGAAATTTTACCGTTTTTAACTACCATTACCATGCAGCCAGGCGTGGCTTTACGGGCAATGGCATCATTTGCAATGGAATCAATGGCCGCCATTTTTGCCGCATCAAATCCCGGCGTGGGATCCAGCGGGTCTTTAGAAAACTTTAGCGAGGTATGGGTTGTTTCACCAAAACCATAATTAAATTTTTCACAAACCCTTACGGGTAAAACGCCCTTGTATTCTAAATTGCCTTTCAAAAATTCTACGGCTGTGTTTTGTATAATGGCATCATCTTCGTAACAAATAACCATGTTTTTAGCATTGCAAAAATTTTTAGCTGCATAGGCATTGCCAAATAAAAACAAGATGCTTTCCGTTTCGTTTTGTAACCGGTTAACCAATTGGGCAGCAGCCTTGCTAATGCCAAAATTGGAGCCGGGATAACGGGAAACATTGTGAATACCTACAATAATTTTTTTGTATTTGCTTTTTAAAGTATTGAATAATGCATCGGCGTCACCTGTTGTTTTGTTGAAATCAAAGTAGTATACACCGGCATTATAATCGCTTATTAATTGTTTGCAAAATTCATTTGCCCTGCTTGTGCCAATGGCTACTACGGCAACATCACCGGCTTTGTTATGGGTAGAAACCGACAATGGGAAAAACGCATCGTTTTGTTTTGCCAAAAGCGTAATTGCATTTTCGGCAACAGTTTTACGCATGTTGGCAATTTTGCTGTTTAGGTCTTCGGTAAGGTTTTGGGTATTAATGATGGGGCTTTGGGTTAAGCCAAGCTGGTATTTTGCCAGCAACACTTTTTTGCAGTGTTGCTCAATTTGTTCCCAGCTTATTTTCTTTTGCTTTATGGCCGTTTTTATTTTTTGGATACTTAAAGGAATATCGCCTGGCAGGCAAAGCATGTCGTTGCCTGCAATAATAGATTGTACGGAGGCTTCTTCATTAGGAAAGAATTTTTTTACACCCTGCATTTCCAATGCATCGGTAAAAGTGAGGCCCTGGTAATTTAGCTGGTTGCGTAAAAGTGCCTGTATATTTTTTTTGGAAAGCGATGTTGCCCGGTTTTTTGCGGTATCAATTGATGGGATATATAAATGTGCAATCATTACACTTCCTACGCCGGCTTCAAATATTTTTTTAAATGGATAGAGTTCTAATGAATCCAATTGGGCAAATGATTTATTTATTACCGGCAGGTCGTAATGGGAATCCACACTCACATCTCCATGACCGGGAAAATGCTTGGCGCAGGCAAGTACAGCATTATCCTGCATACCTTTCATATAAGCAATGCCAAAATCGGCCACTTTGTATTTGTCTTCCCCAAAACTGCGGTCGTTGATTACCGGGTTTAGTGGGTTGTTATTGATGTCTATCACCGGCGCATAGTTCACCTGTATGCCCATTCGTTTACATTGTTCGGCTACTATAGCCCCATATTGATAAACGATACTTGCATCTTTCATTGCACCCAGCATCATTTGCCTGGGTAAGGGCAATACGCTATCGGTCATTCTCATGCCAAGGCCCCATTCTGCATCAATACACATTAAAATGGGTGTTTTTGCAATAGCCTGCAGCGAGTTAAGTATCGTAGCCTGTTTTTCCGGGCTGCCCTGAAAAAGGCAAATGCCGCCTATATTATATTGCTTAACCAGTGCTGCAACCTTTGTATCATAGAAAATTACTTTTTTGGTTTTGGCATCTATACTGCTTAAGCGTGCCACCATTAATTGTGCAATACGCTCATCTTTGCTGAGGCTTTTATAAACACTATCTACCCAGTTTTTTGCATCGTTTTGTGCTAAAAGGGAAAAGGAAGACAGAAAAACACAAGAAAAAACAGAAATAATTTTTTTCATGGGATAATATAGGTGTAATGATAGGCTATTGATATTATTCATAATAATAAATACTAAACTTGCTGTTGCGATAAAGGTCGGAAATTAAGCTCTTTATTGTGCTAAGAAAAGATAAAAATCAATATTAGTTTTTCACATCACATGTATAGCTAAAAATTATTTTTATAAAACATTATTTATTTAACCTGTATAAAATATAGGTGCTATGATGCTTTTATGAGATAGCAGTACGTTAAATTTGCAGATTAAATTTAGAACATTGCCGGATATTATTCATTTATTGCCCGATAATATTGCCAACCAAATAGCCGCTGGTGAGGTAATTCAGCGCCCTGCAAGTGCTGTAAAAGAACTTTTGGAAAACGCAGTGGATGCCGGCGCAACCGAAATAAGGCTTTTGGTTAATGATGCCGGAAAATCTCTGATACAGGTTATAGATAATGGCAAGGGCATGAGCGAAACCGATGCAAGAATGGCTTTTGAACGCCATGCCACATCCAAAATTAAAAATATTTCCGACCTTTTTTGTATTAAAACAATGGGTTTTAGAGGAGAAGCGCTGGCAAGTATTGCCGCAGTGGCGCAGGTAGAAATTAAAACCAAAAGGGCAGAAGATGATGCCGGCATTTACCTGGAAGTGGAGAACAGCATGGTAAAAAAACAAGAACCCGTGGCAATGGAAAACGGAACCTCCATTGCTATGAAAAATTTATTTTTTAATGTTCCGGCCCGGAGGAATTTTCTTAAAAGCAATGCCGCAGAACTAAGGCATATTGTAGATGAATTTACAAGAGTGGCCATGAGTTTCCCAGAAATATTTTTTTCGCTCAGCTCCAACGGTCAGCAAGTTTTTCACTTGGATAAAGGCTCGCTGAAACAGCGTGTAGTGCAACTTTTAGGCAACCATTATAATGCCAGGCTGGTAGCCGTTGATGAAAAAACAGATTACTTAAATATTCTTGGCTTTGTGGGAAAACCGGATACAGCAAAAAAAACCCGTGGCGACCAGTATTTTTTTGTGAATAACCGCTTTATCAAAAGCGCTTACCTCAACCATGCCGTAATGAATGCATTTGACGCACTGGTTACCAAAGATAGCTTTCCACTTTATGTGTTGTTTATTGAACTGAACCCGGCACAGGTTGATATTAATGTGCACCCAACAAAGCAGGAAATTAAATTTGAAGATGAGAAAATAGTATATGCCTTTGTGCAAAGCGCCGTAAAACATGCATTGGCCCAGTTTAGTATTTCGCCTACTTTAGATTTTGAATTGGATGCTGGTATACAAAGCCTTGATGCAGTTAATAAACCGTTTACTGAAGAAAAAAAAGCATCGGCTTCGGCTTCTTCTTTATATAAAACCTTTACACAAAAAAACCAGGCCAATTTTATTGAAAGTACAAGTGATTTAAAACACTGGAAAGATTTTTATGAACCTTTAGCAGTGCCCAAAGACGCAGCAATATCAATGTTACAGGGTATTGAGGATATGCGTAAACAATATAATTTTGACCATATCTTGCAACTGCATCATACTTTTATTGTGCTGCAAAACCATGAAGGCTATTTATTGATACATCAGCAAAATGCACACGAAAGGGTTTTGTATGACCGGTATGCAAATGCCGTAAATGGCAAAGCTATACATACACAGCAAAGTCTTTTTCCGGCAACCATAAATTTAGCTGCAGCAGATGCCGTTTTATTAACAGAATTGCTGCCCGATTTACTATTGCTCGGTTACCGCCTTGAGCCTTTTGGCAACAATACATTTGTGGTGCAGGGTGTTCCGGCAGATGTTTTATCGGGCAACGAAACATTGGCAATAGAAAAAATACTGGAACAATTCAAGCATTTTAGTAATGAAATAAAATTCAGCAAAAGGGAAAAATTGTTGCGTTCACTGGCAATACAACATGCTATTAAAGCTGGTGTGGCCCTGTCTGCCAAAGAAATGGCTTCTTTACTATCTGATTTATTTGCCTGCAATACCCCGGGTGCTACAGCCAGCGGCCGACCCACTTACCTTAGCTTTAAAAAAGATGAGCTGAACAAAATGTTTGGCCGCTAATGGTTTTGCCTTAAGTTGTGCAAAAATTTTTCTACGGCCCTTTTAACAGGTGTTGCAGTAGAAATATAATTGTTGTTGAGAATTGAAAAAATAAGTAATTTATTTTTTTTTGTAATTAAATAACCGCTTATTGAACAGGTATTGCTCAACGTGCCTGTTTTGGCAAAAATATATCCTGAATCAATTAAATAATAATTCTTTAAGGTTCCCTGGCCACCCGTGGGTAAAATAGTTTTCATTCTTTCAAGGCCAAATTCATTTTTCATTTTGCCGAGTAGGTACACAAATGCTTGCGGCGTAAACAGGTTATACCTGCTGAGGCCGCTGCCATCAACCCATTTGGGTTTTTGTGGGATGTCTTTTAAATCTTTAAACAATATACTGTCTATTATTGTTGCCTCATTCATGGCACCCCAAAGTTTATTGCTCAGCATTAGCAAAGTTTGCTCAGCAAAAAAATTATCGCTTTCATACATCATTGGGATATATAAAGAATCAACCGGCCGGGAAAAAAGAGTTTTGGCCAATGCACTATCATCCGGGTTTACGGCAACATTAGGGTAATATATTTTTTTATGCAGTGTATCTTCAAGCAGTAAATAGGCAAGGCTGTCGGAAGTTATAAATGGGATAACCCTTTCGGTTTTTTTTGATCCATTAAATTTAAAAGTATAACGGTTGCGGAAATAATCTCTTTGTACCTCATTTAAATACCCGCTGTTTCCCGTAGTTGAGTCAAAAGAAAAAGTAATATATTTTTCTGCTGCATTGGGATAAAAGGTTAGCTTATTACTTGTTCCGCCAAAAATTATATTATTGCCATATACCGGCAGCGCCGATTTTTCGTTCATGAAGCTTTCGTTATAATCGTCCCACGACCATCCTTTTCCATAAGCAGTGGTGGCAAATAAAGTTTTTGTAGCAATAACCTGCTTTGATATTTTTGATAAAAAATTAAATATGGGCTGGCTGGTAAAATAAGGATGCAATAAAGTAGGGTCGCCTGTTGCTGCAATAATAATATGGTTTGCTTCTTCAATAATTTTTAACCCTGGCAAGCTGTCTCCCAGGTATTTTAATCCTGCATAAAGGGTAAATAATTTTACATTACTTGCCGGTATAAAATATTTACTGGCATTATGATTATATAAATATTTTCCTGTGGCCGGTTCATAAACGCAAATGCCTATATGGCCCGTTGCAATTGCGCTTTCATTGAGTAGTTGCGATAATTGCTGCCCATTAATTTTTTTATGAACCGAGCAGGAACACAAAATCAGGAAGGATATAAATAGTAGTCGGTTCATAGTTCAACAAAAAAATTAAAGCAATTAAATTAAGGCCATAAGCAGTATTGTCACCGTCACTATATCAACTTCTTTCCTGCACCCTTAACCACCTTTCTGGAATTTGGTTTTGGCTGGCTTTTTTATAATCGGCAAAACTGCAGGCAATTAATTTATTGTTGGGCATTTGCATCCACCATCGGCCGGTTTTTTTGCTTTGTAAAAACATGGTATCCACTTCGGCAAATGCAGTATGGAATTCAATAAAATTATGTTTGTCTCCATAAGCGGCTTCGTTAAGGCTTTTGTTTTTACCATCAATAAAATACCAGAGCATTTGGGCTACCTGCTTAGCAGTTAATGCATTGCGGTCATGCTCGGGCCGGTATCCATATATGCCAAAACTCTGCAGTTTATCGCTCATGCCGGCATAACGTGCAAGCATACAGGCTTCAACTCCGGTAAAGCCATTGGGCAAATCGGTGTTGGCTGGCGCATCGGCATTTTTAATGGCGCAAATATCAAAGCTTACTAAGTGGGAGTTGCGTAAAACCGGTTCCATTTCTTCCATTAATTCCAACACGGTTCCCAGGCGGTAACAATCAAAGCGGAGTTTATCCATAGTTTCCAAAAGCTTTGGATGAACAAGGTAGCTTTGAAAGCCGAGATGGTTATAATGTTTCACCATACTGGGGTCGCCGGTGAGCATTTCCATAAGAAAGTTATCGCTGCGTATGGGCGTTTCACTTTGTAAATCTATTTTGGCATCTATGCAGGTGGCTTCTATTTGCAGGTTCAGATGCCGGTATGCATTGTATTGTGCCAGGGTTACATCGTGGCTGCCGCCAATAATTACTACGGTTTTCTTTTGTTCTATAAGTGCGGCAATAACGGTTTTTAGCGCAGCATAACTATCGGAAATATTTGCGCCATTTTTTACATTACCTAAATCGCAAATTTTAATATCGGTATGCCAATAGTGAAGTTTGTACAGCTCTTTTCTTATTTCATTAGCTGCGCTTTCTGCGCCACCCAAAATACTTTCACCACGGGTTTCTTTGGCGCCAATAATTACAATAGAGGCATCATTAATATCAGGCAATTCCTGCTGGTATATGGCTACATGCCGTGCCAATTGGCCTTCATAATAACCTTCATCGGCATTAATTTCATGTATGGGAATAGGTTCTAAAAAGTCCAGTAAATCCTGCATGAGGCGTTTTTTGCAAATCTAAGTAAACTGTATTATTTCTTTAAGGCCATTTTGTATAATACAAATCCCATAAAAGCAAAAAAGGCAACTCCAAGGAAGAAGTATCCTGTTTCACTTCCCAACATTTGTGTTAAACCATGTTCGGCGCTCCAGTTTTTAAGTGTATTGGCAATATTTTCATTTACCGAAAGTATGGCTACAATTACACCTGCTACAGCACCGCCTGCAACAAGGCCGGTAGCAAATAAATTTCCTTTACCCAGGTCTTCATCTTCTTCACTTTTTGCATCGTGTTTTTTGGACTTTCTCCAGTTGGCTATTCCCCTTATGGCGCCGCCTATAAAAATGGGTAGGGTAGTACTTAAGGGTAAATAAATACCAATGGCAAAACTCAAAGCTTTAATGCCACACAATTCTACCACAATAGCAATGGCAGCACCTACGAGTACAAATTGCCAGTCCAGGTTAAAAGATAAAATGCCTTTAATTAAAGTAGCCATTAAAGTACCCTGTGGTGCAGGGTAAGTGTCTGTTCCAATGGCGTGATGAATATTTTGTGCCAGCATTTCCTGCGTAGGAGTATCTAAAATTTTTACGGTAAAGCCAATGGCAACCGAGGATACTATAGCGCCCACAAAAAGGGCTATTTGCTGGTATTTTGGCGTGGCGCCAACTATATAACCTGTTTTTAAATCTTGCGATGTAGCGCCTGCATTGGCTGCGGCAATACAAATCATTCCGCCTACTACCAATGCCATTGGTTCGTACAGGCTGCCCGTCCAGCCTACGGCAATAAATACCAGGCAGGTTCCCATTAATGTAGCAATGGTCATACCGCTTATTGGGTTGTTGGATGAACCTATGAGGCCAACAATCCTGGAAGAAACGGTTACGAAAAATGCACCAAAAATTATTACCAGAATGCCGAGTAATAATTTACTGCCAATATTATCTCCCGGAACCTGTGGCAGTACGGTCATTAATAAAATAAGTGCAAGACTTCCAATGCCTACAATTTTCATAGATAGATCCCTTTCTGTTCTTGGGATTTCAATTTTTTCTCCTGCTTCTCCTTTTTTTAATGAACCAAGGCTGCCTTTGAAAGATGAAATAATGGTAGGCAAGGTTTTAATAAGGGTAATAAAACCGCCAGCTGCAACAGCGCCTGCACCAATAACCCTGATGTATGCCCTGTATATTGCAGTAGAATAATCAGCAAAAGTTTGTGTTACCGGATCCCATCCTCCAGGTCCGCCGGCTTTTGTAACATCGGCCAGGTAACCCAGTTTTACCAATTGGGCTGCAATAATATCTCCCGGTACAAGGGATGCAAGTAATGGAATAAAAACAAACCAGCTTAATACGCCGCCGGCAACTAATACGCCTGCTATTTTTGGCCCAATTATATAACCTACGCCAAGATATTCTGGGGTTATTTCTGAGCTCAGTTTTGCTGAAGGAAAAAACTTTTGCGTTTGCCTTGTCATAAACGAAGGTGTTTCGGCAATTACATGAAAAATCTTTTGCAACATGGCATAAATAAAGGCAAATCCTACCCCGTAAAGCGCAGTTTTTGCAAGGTCGCCACCCTTTTCTCCTGCCTTAAGTACACTGGCGCATGCTGTGCCTTCAGGATAGGGTAAGGTTTCATGTTCTTTTACGATTAATGATCGCCTTAGCGGTATCATCATTAATGTGCCTAATATCCCGCCAAAAATAGAAAGAGTAAGTATGGTGATATAATTAAAAAACTGGGCGCTGTCAGGGTTGCTTAAAAATAAAAAACCGGGCAAGGTAAAAACTACACCTGCTGCAATACTTTCACCTGCCGAACCGGTGGTTTGAATTATATTGTTTTCCAGAATGGTAGTTTTTAAAAATAATTTACCCAGTAAAATAGAGATAACGGCTATGGGAATAGATGCGGATACAGTAAGCCCGGCTTTTAATGCCAGGTAAACAGTAGAGGCACCGAAAATAACTCCAAATATTCCACCTACTAAAATAGATTTTAGGGTGAGCTCTTTCATATTAGTTTGGGGAGATACGAAAGGCTTGAAGTTGTTTTGTTCAGACATTAGAGTAGTGTTTTATTGCCGTAAGATAAGTAAATAAAAAAAATGTACCTCAATCTGGTACGGCTTTTTAGACTTTTTTTTGATAAAAGGTTAATGCACACCTCTTGATTTCATAATCTTATTCAGCCATTTTAATAACAGAAAAAGAAATAGTGCAGCGGCACTCAATAAAATAAAATTAAGCCAAAAATAATTTGCTTTATTTTCATAATTATCCCATTGGCTGGCCAATATACCACTTAATTTATTGCCAATGGAAGTGGAGAGAAACCAACCACCCATCATTAATGAAGTGATGCGTACCGGACTAAGCTTAGACACCAATGACAGCCCCATCGGGCTTAAAAATAATTCACCAATGGTTACCACACCGTAACTGCCAATAAGCCACCACACACTAACTTTCTCTGCTCCATTATTTCCTGCTTTTACTGCTGCTACCATTACTAATACAGACAACGCAGAGATTAATAAACCAAATGCAATCTTGGTGGGAGTGGAAGGCTCTTTGTTTCTATTGCGCAACCATGTAAAAAATGCTACAATTAATGGCGTTAATGCAATAACCCAAAAGGGATTGATGGATTGACTAAGGCTGGGTAACCAGGTTTTAACAAATGTACCTTCGGGTGGTAGTTTATCTGGTGCAACATTTTTAAAATATGATGGATATCCCAGTTCTTTTATTTCCTTACCATTTTCTCTTATTTTTCTGAATTGATGATCCATTTTTACCACACTGTCCAATTTATATGTTGTGTAAGAAGACTTATCCGTTTGTTTTAAAGCCTGCAAGGCGTTACCTGCAGTACTGCTTACTTCTCTGTCAGTGTATCTGCTCGCCCAGGTATTAAGTGCAGAACCGTTTTGTTTAAAAATGGCCCAAAATAAAATTACCACTGCAAAAATGGAAAGAAGTGCAGCCATAGAAGGACGCTCTTCTTTATTGCTTCGTACCAGTAAAACAGTATAAAATATTAAAACCGGAATACAAGCAAAAATGAACGCATCGGTAGAATTAGAATCAAAAATGTATCCTCCAGTACCTTTTAAAAACCAGCCAATCACTCCAAAAATGATAGAGGGCAAAATGACCAATGCCATAATTTGCCAAAGCGGCATATCGCCGGGTTGAAGAGGTTTTCTTACGTCAAAATTTTTATAATGTTTTGTGCCAATGATAAAAATAATTACACCAATAAACATACCCACACCGGCAGCTGCAAATGCAGCGCCCCATCCAATAAGTGAGTATAAAGCAGCGCCAAAAAAATTACATACAAATGCTCCAATGTTGATACCCATATAAAAGATATTGTAGCCTTCGTCTTTCTTGTCAATATATTCAGGTGTGGTATAAGCATTTCCCAGTAAGGTGGAGATATTGGGTTTAAAAAATCCGTTACCAATAATTACTAAAGTCATAGATAAATATAACATTGCTTCGCTTTGAACACCCATAGTGCAATATCCGATGCCCATTAATAGTCCACCAAGAATAATAGAGCGCCGATAACCGAGGTAACGGTCAGCAATTAAACCTCCTAAGAACGGAGTAAAAAAGACAAGTGCTATAAAAGTGCCGTACAAACTGGAAGCATCTTTTTCATCCATATTAAAACCATCTGTGGCATCCTTTAGATAGAGCGTGAAAATACCAATCATCAGGTAATATCCGAAGCGTTCCCACATTTCGGAGAAAAATAAAAAAGGTAATGCTTTAGGATGTTTCTTCCACATAATCATGCTATTTTAGTTACATAGTAAGATAAGGAAAATAAAAAGGAACCACATTGCTGCAACTCCTTTTACTAAAAAAGTGTATTTTTTATTTTTATGCTGAACCGGTCCTGTCCCTCACAATCTGGTTTAAAGATTTTAATCTTGTAAATATTAAAATTCCTCCAATAAATGCGGCTACTACTAAAATGAGGAAAAAAATTTTCTTGTCGGTAAAGTCGTCCCAAAACCCTGTCATTACCCCGGCAATTTTTCCACCTATTGAAGTAGATAAAAACCAGCCGCCCATCATTAAAGCGGTGAGTCTTGCGGGGGCAAGTTTTGATACAAATGATAACCCAATCGGGCTTAAGAAAATTTCACTAATGGTAAACACAAAGTAGGTTCCCCAAAGCCAAACTGCAGAGGTTTTGTGGGTGTAAATAGAAGGAACAGACATAATTGCAAAAACCATTACCAGCGCCGAAAGCCCGGAAAGGAACATGGCCATGGCAAATTTAGAAGCCGTAGTAGGCTCTTTTCCCCTTCTTCTTAAATAATCAAAGAAAGGCACAAAAAACAAAGTAAGTAATACAATAAATAAAGGGTTTATGGATTGAAATAATTCGGTATTAGTAAGTTTAATGCTTTTACCTCCGGGCCATTGGTCTTTGGGAACGTTATTAAAATAAGGATCGGGGCCCATTACTTTCACTAGTTTACTGGCGGTGTCAATGGTATTGCCATTGGCGGTTATGCCATATACCGTGGTATCAAAGCGCTTTGCTTCATTATTATAGCTAACCAGGGTTTCTATTTTGGTAACCGGGGATGCATCCTTTACCTCTACCAAATGCTCGTTTACCTTGGTTACCATCCTCAAAGTATCGCTTACCGTTTGCCTGGGAAACATTTTGGCTAAAGTTCCCCCTTCTCCAGAAGTGGAAACCCGGTTGGTGTGCTTTTCTGCCCAAAGCGTAAGGCTTGTAGAGTTTTGGTTGTAAATGGTCCAAAAGGCAATGGCAATGGCAAAAATAAAAAGCAATGAACCAATAGCTTTTTTATCCTGCCCTGTTGCTTTTGCCCAAAGTGAAATATAAAATGCGATAATGGGCAGGCAGGCAAAAATAAAAGCATCATTTGCTTTTGTTCCCATAATAGTAGTGCCAAAAATCATATTTGGAATAAACCAACCAATAATTGCGGCAATGATAGCTGGTAAAAATACATAGCCAAAAATTTGCCCCAGGCTCATATCTTCTTTTTCAACCGGTTTCTTTACATCGCCTTCTTTAACATGTTTTAAATTTAAAGCTAATACCACAAGGCCAATTAACAATCCTATACCGGCAGCGGCAAAAGCCCATCCCCAGCCATAGTTATTTCTTAAATAAGCGGCAACAAAATTGCATACAAAAGCGCCTATATTAATACCCATGTAAAATATATTATAGGCATTGTCTTTTAATGGTTTTAAATCTTCCCTATTATAAATATTACCCAGTAATGTAGAAATATTGGGTTTAAAAAAGCCGTTACCCACAATTATTAAACCCAGCGAAATAAACATGGCCGTATCTCCTGGAAAAGAAAGGCCAATATAACCGGCAGCCATTAAAAACCCACCCAGGAAAATAGATTTAGTATAGCCCAAAACCCTGTCGGCAATTAACCCGCCTATAAAAGGCGTTAAATAAACAAGGGCTATAAAACTGCCCACAATATCAGCTCCCACTCTTCCGGAAAAGCCCTTGCCACCGGTAACAGAGTCGGTCATATACAATAATAAAATACCTACCATTAAATAATAAGCAAATCTTTCCCACATTTCTGTTAGGAAAAGTATATATAATGCCTTGGGATGTTTGCCGGTTTTTACTTGATCTGCCATAAATATATTTTTAAATGCATTAAGGTTTATTAAATTGATTTATCTGCTCAAAGTAATGAATTTTATGGTTACTAAGAGTAATCTTTATATATTTTATAGCGTAAACTTATGCCACTCATCCATTTAAATTAGTATTCTGAATAAAAAATAAAGAGCAAAAGATTATCTCTAAGTAAATTGCACTACTACTATATATCTAAAACATCTAAATGAATATCCTGATTATTGGCGCCGGTGGCCGAGAACATACCCTGGCCTGGAAGATTGCCCAAAGCCCGCTTTGTACTTCATTATTTATTGCACCGGGCAATGCTGGTACTGCTCAATGCGGTATCAACCTTCCGGTTTTGGTTACCGATTTTGAAAAAATAGCCCAGGCCTGCTCCATTCATAAAATAGATTTGGTAGTAGTGGGCCCGGAAGATCCGCTGGTACATGGCATTGTTGATTTCCTACAGTCTAAACAGGAATTTAAAAATATGTACATCATTGGGCCTGCCAAAAATGCTGCCCAATTGGAGGGTAGTAAAGCATTTGCAAAGCGCTTTATGAACGACTATAAAATCCCTACCGCAGCATTTAAGAAATTTTCTGCTGAAAATTATGAAGATGGCGTGGAATATATAAAGCAGCATTCTTTGCCCATTGTTTTAAAAGCTGATGGGCTTGCCGCAGGCAAAGGCGTGGTAATTTGCCAAAGCCATATGGAAGCCCTGGCCGAATTTGACCTGATGTTGCACCGCAGTAAATTTGGCGATGCCGGAAAAATTGTAGTGATTGAAGAATTTTTGCAGGGCATTGAAATGAGTGTTTTCTTTTTAACCGATGGTAAAAATTTTGTACTGTTGCCCGAGGCAAAAGATTATAAAAGAGTAGGGCAAAATGATACCGGCTTAAATACCGGTGGCATGGGAGCGGTAAGCCCTGTTCCGGGGTTTGATGCCTCTTTAAAAGAAAAAGTAATTAAACAAATTATTGAGCCTACACTTGCAGGGTTGCAAAAAGAAAAACTGGATTATAAAGGATTTGTATTTCTTGGCCTTATGATCAGTAATGGTAACCCTTACATGATTGAATATAACTGCCGAATGGGCGACCCCGAAACTGAAGTAGTGGTTCCCAGGCTTAAAAATGACCTGCTCACTATTTTGCTGGCCACCGCTCAGCAAAAACTGGATAAAATTATTATTGAAACCGATGAAAGGACTGCAGTAACAGTAGTAGCCGCAAGTGGTGGTTACCCCGGCAATTTTGAAACCGGCAAACTCATTACCGGCCTTAATAGTATTTATGCAAACGACAGTATCATTTTTCATGCAGGCACAGAAGATAAAAACGGCAAAACATATACAAGAGGCGGAAGGGTATTAGCTGCTACCTCTTTTGGCAGCAATATAGCCGATGCTGCGGAACATTCAAATTACCTGCTTGAGCAGGTAAATTTTGAAGGAATGTTTTTTAGGCAGGATATTGGTTATGAGTTCAAATAATTTTCACTTTTTATCGTTAGCTTTTAACAGAGAGATTTGTAGAGCTTTTGCATATTAAAAGGGTTTTAAAAGAATGTGTAAAAAAAACATTTTTACCGTTGTTAATCCAATATTTTGCATCAACTTTGCGCCAAATCAAATTATAAAGAATTTTGCTCAATCAATACCATGGGATTATTTAATTTTTTCACTCAGGAAATTGCCATAGATCTCGGAACCGCCAATACCCTCATCATCCATAATGACGAAGTGGTTGTAAATGAACCTTCCATTGTGGCCCTGGACCGTAACAACCCCAAAAACTTACTAGCTGTGGGTAAAAAAGCATTAATGATGCATGAAAAAACCCATGAAAGCATCCGTACGGTAAGGCCGCTAAGAGATGGCGTAATTGCCGACTTTAATGCTGCCGAATTGATGATTAGGGAATTGATAAAACTGGTTTATCCCAAAAAACCATTATTTGCCCCAAGCTGGCGAATGATGATTTGCATACCCAGCAGTATTACCGAAGTGGAAAAACGTGCCGTAAGAGATAGCGCAGAACAAGCCGGTGCAAAAGAAGTATACCTTTTACATGAACCTATGGCTGCTGCTTTGGGTATTGGTATTGATGTGGAAGAACCTATTGGAAACATGATTATTGACATTGGCGGAGGCACAACAGGTATTACTGTAATTGCTTTGGCGGGTATTGTTTGTGACCAAAGCATACGTGTAGCCGGCGATGAATTTACTGCAGATATTATGGAAGCCCTGCGCCGCTATCATAGTTTATTAATTGGCGAACGTACGGCAGAGCAAATTAAAATACAAGTAGGCGCTGCACTTAAAGACTTAGATAACCCACCAGAAGATATAGCCGTAAATGGTCGTGACCTTGTAACCGGTATCCCTAAACAGGTAATGGTAAGCTATCAGGAAGTTGCAGAAGCATTGGATAAAAGTATTTTTAAAATTGAAGAAGCTATTTTAAAAGCGCTGGAAGCAACACCGCCGGAGCTGGCTGCCGATATTTACCGCCGTGGATTGTATATTACCGGAGGTGGCGCTTTGTTGCGTGGGCTCGATAAAAGACTTACCGCAAAAATAAAATTACCGGTACACGTGGCAGACGATCCGTTGAAAAGCGTGGTAAGAGGTACGGGCATTGCACTCAAAAACTATGATAAGTATCCTTTTGTGATGCGCTAAAAGTTTTTGCTCCAAAAATTTTTAAATCCTAATTCAAACAGACTTAGGATTTTTTCATCAAATATTTAATCCAAAGTGCGTAATATATTTCTATTTATACGCCGCTATATTCACTTGCTAACTTTCCTGCTTTTGCAGGGGATTTGCATCTATCTCATCAGCAGGTACAGTAAGTTTCATAAAGCAGCAATTTTAACAGCTACCAACAGGGTTACCGGTAGTGTTTTTAAAGAATTCAACAGGGTAGAATATTATTTTCAATTGAAAAAAACCAACGATTCGCTGGTAAAAGCCAATGAATTTCTGATAAACCAGCTTAAACAAAATTTTATCCTTCCCGATTCTTCGCAGGTTACCCGTATTGACAGCTTTAAGGTGGATTCCCTACAAAAGTTTCGTTCCATTACCTATTTATCTGCAAAAGTGGTTTCCAGCTCTGTGGCTGCACAAAATAATTTTATTGTAATTACCGGTCCCAACGTAAAAAAGATGAGTATTGGAATGGGTGTCGCTGACATTAATTTTGCTGTTACCGGTATTATAACTGATATAAGTGGGAACTATGCTGTAGTAATGAGCCTTTTACATAAAGACAGCAGGTTAAGCGCCAGCCTAAAAAAATCTGGCGAAGCTGGAACCCTGCTATGGGATGGCAGGCAACCCAATTTAATTATATTAAAGAATATTCCTAAAGGAACACCGGTTTCAAAAGGAGACACGGTAATTTCAAGCGGTTTGAGTACAACTTTTCCAAGGGGTTTGCTGGTAGGCAGGGTAAACGAAATTTATGAAGAAAGCGGAACGAGCAACCTCAATATCAAGGTAAAAACTGGCGTCAATTTTTATAACCTTGAATATGTTTATGTAATTGCAAACATACAATCAGCGCCGGTAAACCAATTGCTGGAAAAAGCAAAAAAGCATTTGTAATAATGACAGGAATCGTAAAATATATAGTAAGGTTTATCCTATTAATTTTTGTACAGGTATTTGTGCTGGACAGGATACACCTGCACCAAATGATTACGCCTTATTTATATTTTCTTTTCATCATTTGGCTGCCTTTTAAAATGCCAAGAATGGCTTTGATGCTTGTGGCCTTTTTTGTAGGGCTTACAATGGATAGTTTTCGGCAGCATCCCGGTTTTCACGCAGCAGCTTGCGTACTAATTGCTTATATAAAACCCTTTTTGGCAAACTTATTATCGCCACAGCAGGGTAAAGATTTTACTTATGAAGAGCCATCTGTAAAAAGTTTTGGCACTTTTACTGCCTATTTCACTTTTATTGCTATGCTAAGCCTATTGCATAATGCCTGGCTTTTTTTACTTGAGGCCTGGCAATTTGGAAATATCTGGTATTTTATTGTTAAAACGGTTCTTTCAACTGCCATTAGTATCTTACTCATTCTTATTACAGAATTAATTTTTACCCGTAAACAAAAGTTCAAAACAAATACTGTTTAATTTTGAATTTTTATTAAGCGGAACGTTACTTCTATTCCCGGTGAATTTGTTTTGTAAAATATGGATTTGAAGAGCTGTGGTTAATTGGCTATATTACAATAAATAAATAATTTCAATTTTTCGTTTCAAGTTACAGCTAAGATAAAAACCTGTGTATAACCAATCAAGAAAAATAATTATAATGCTGGTTTTTATCGGCATGATGCTGGTAATTATTGCCCAGCTGGCCAACCTCCAGCTTTTTTCTGATGAATACAAAATAATGGCAGACGACCAGGGGAAATTTCGTAAAGTAATATACCCCGACAGGGGTTTGGTATTTGACCGGAATAAAAAACCTATACTGCAAAATGCCATTATATACGACCTGATGATTACGCCCAATAAAATCAAAGGCATAGATACGGCCTTGCTCTGTAAAATTTTACAAATAGATTCTACCCAGTTCATGAAAAAACTGGTAGAAGTTATTATCCGCAATGGCAGGGCAAGGCCATCGGTTTTTGAAGCTATGCTCACCGATGATAAAATGGCCATGCTCAACGAAAGTATGTACCGCTTTGTCCCCGGGTTTTATTTACAGGAAAGATCCATCCGGAAGTTTCCCTACAATGCTGCTGCAAATATTTTGGGCTATACTGCCGAAGTAGATTCAAATTTTTTAAAAAAACATAAAGAGGAAGGCTACATGCCTGGTGATTATGCCGGAATGACGGGCCTGGAGCGCTCTTACGAAAAAGTGCTCATGGGGCAGCGGGGCATAGAGTTTTGGAAAAGAGACAACAAAAACAGGCTTACCGAAAAACTGGAAGGGGGAAAATTTGATACGCTTCCCATTGCAGGTCAAAATTTATACTCTTCTATTGATATTGAATTGCAGCAGTTGGGCGAAAAACTTATGCAGAACAAACTTGGCTCCATTGTTGCCATTGATCCGCAAACCGGGGGAATACTTTGTATGGTTACGGCGCCATCTTATGCGCCGGGTTACCTTACGGGAGCATTAAGGCGCAAACATTTTTCGGAGTTGTACCGTAACCCTGCGTTACCCTTGCTCAACAGGGCAGTGAGCGCTACCTATTCCCCGGGCTCTACGTTTAAAACTTTGCAGGCACTTGTGGGCCTTCATGAAGGGGTAATTACTACTGATTTTAGTGTAACCTGCCATGGCGCTTTTTATGGATGCGGCAGCGGCAGGCCCATGCGTTGCCTGGATTACGGAACTTTTAATTTACGTAATGCCATTACTGTATCCGACAATACTTATTTTGCTACCGTAATGCAAAGGGTAATCAACAACCCTTTATATCCTTCGGTTGACAGCAGCCTTACCGTGTGGAACAAGTATATGTATGCATTTGGCCTTGGTCATAAATTGGGCGTTGATATACCTGCCGAAAAAGCAGGATTTATTCCTACTCCAAAATATTACGATAAAGCTTATGGAAAAGGCCGGTGGAATTATTGTAGTTTCCGCTCGGTAAGTATTGGCCAGGGTGAAGTAGATAATACACCACTACAAGTGGCAAATGAAATGGCATATATTGCCAACAAAGGCTGGTACATAATTCCACATGTAATTGATTCCATTGCCGGCGGCGATCAATTTGGATTACTTAACAAGTTTAAAATTAAACACCAGGCAATTGATATTGCCGATAGCATTTATGAAGCAGTACATGATGGTATGCAAGGTGTGGTAGAAAGAGGAACCGGGGCCGGTGCAAAAGTTAAAGACGTAGTAATTTGCGGAAAAACCGGAACAGTAGAAAATTATTATAGGGGCGTAAAACAACCCAACCACTCCTTTTTTGCTGCATTTGCGCCAAGGATAAATCCCAAAATTGCTATAATGTGTGTGGTGGAAAATAGTGGAAGGTTTGGTGGTACCTATGCTGCTCCCATTGTAAGTTTTATGATTGAAAAATATTTAAAAGATTCCATCACCGATAAAGCAAGGCTGGCCCGTATTGAAACACTCAGTAACCAAAACCTTATGCCACCACGTATTTATTCTGAATTAAGAAGAATAGATTCACTCGACCATATTGGTGATTCTGCTTACCTGCTGCAAAAAGGATACATCAAAATTATTAAAGACACTTTAGAAGCAGAAGACGAACCGGAAATACTTAAACAATCCGATATGGAAAAAGTGAAAAAGGAACTTTTGAACGAAAAAAATAAGAAAGACACTGTAGTAATAATTAGAAAGCCAGAGGCAATATTACCCGATAATAAAAAATTGTCTACAGAAGAAGACAGCACAAACCAACAACAAAAGTAATGAGCAGGCAGGTTCCTTCCATATCAAAAGGGGTAGATTGGCTGATGATCTGGCTTTATGCTGCTATTGTAATAGTTGGGCTGGTATGTATTTTTTCTGTGGAATACCGCAGCGGCGATGATGTGCTGCAAAGTTTTTTTGGGTTCAAAAAAAATTACAGCAAACAGTTTTATTTTTTTCTTGCCTGTATTGTACTGGCCATTTTTATTTTACTTACTGATAGTAAGTTTTTTACAGCAATGGCTAACCTTTCTTATTTAACGGGCATCCTCCTTATTATTGCCACATTTATTATAGGTAAAGAAATTAAAGGCTCCAAAAGCTGGATACCACTTGGTTTTATGAACCTTCAGCCGGTGGAGCTGTGTAAAATATTTACTGCACTTGCGCTGGCTAAGTATTTATCACGCCCCGAAATAGATTTTAAAAAACCCAAAAACCAACTCTTAGCTGCGGCAATAGCTTTTACACCGGCAGTATTTTCAATTTTGCAGGGCGAAACCGGTCTTGCGTTAATTTATTTTTCTTTTTAATTCCCATGTACCGGGAAGGTCTCCCGCCTGCGTATCTTATTGCTGGAATTTCGATGGCTGTATTATTAGTGGTTTCCTTATTGTTTCATACCAAAACATTGCTCATTGCATTTGCCATAATTGCGGCGCTGCTAATTTATTTTAACTGGCGCCAAATAAAACGCAGGTCTTCGCTGCTTTGGGTAATACTTCTGGGCTGGTTGTTTTGCTCATTATTTGTTGGCGTAGCCATTCCTTTTGTTTTTAAGCATGTGTTTAAACCCTACCAAGCCAACCGCATTTTTAGTATGGTAGGAGTGGACAACCCATTTTTAGATAAAAATATTATTTTATCCGCCGAAGAAATTAAAGAGATGCAAAAAAAGGCCCAGGGCCAAAATTATAATGTAAAGCAGTCTAAAATTGCCATTGGATCCGGCGGGCTTACGGGAAAGGGGTTTTTAAAAGGTACACAAACGCAGGGCGATTTTGTGCCGGAGCAGCATACCGATTTTATTTTTACTTCCATGGGTGAAAGTTTTGGTTTTATGGGCAGTATTACCGTAATACTCCTCTACCTCACTATGCTTTTGCGTATCATTAAAATTGCAGAAAGGCAACGAAGTGTTTTTAGCAGGGTTTATGCCTATTCTGTAGCATCTATCATGTTTTTTCATGTAAGTGTAAATATTTGTGTAACCATTGGGCTGGCACCGGTTATTGGCATTACCCTTCCACTCATGAGTTATGGCGGTTCTTCTTTAATTACTTTTACCATTTTAATTTTTATCTTATTAAAATTAGATTCCGACAGGCAGATGGTTTTGCGATAACAAATGCTGTTGCAATAAATGTTTTTTTTAACCTTAGCGCATTGTAATAATGAAAATTTTTCCACTTAGCGAAGGCGCATTTAGTATAGACAGTACTAAAATTTTTATCCCGTTTAATAAGAAGGATGAGGATATACAAAATAGGCCGGTTGGGAGCCTGCTGGTAGAAGTGCAGCCTTTTTGCGTGGTAACCTCAAAAGATATTTTACTTTTCGATACGGGCCTGGGTTTCACAAATAATGATGGTGTGTTACAATTGCACCAAAATTTATTAGATAATGGCATACAACCCGGAGACGTTACCAAAGTTTTACTAAGCCATTTACACAAAGATCATTCCGGCGGCCTAACAATGAAAGATGCTGCAACAAAACAGCAAATACTTAGTTTCACTAATGCGGTTTATTATGTTTTTGAAAAAGAACTGGATTATGGATTTGAGCACAATGGCAAATCTTACGTTGCCGGGGATTTTTCTATTTTAAAAAATGCTGCTAATGTAGTTTTGCTTAAAGAAGATACGGGAACAATTGACGGTTATATACAGTACGCACTTTCGGGCGCACATTCCAAATTTCATATTGTATTTTGGATAGATGATGGGAACCAGGCAATTTTTTTTGGTGGTGATGAAGCGCCGCAATTGCAGCAAATGAAAAATAAATTTGTAGCCAAGTATGATTTTAATGGAAAAAAGGCAATGGAATTAAGGCAGCAATGGTGGAAAGAAGGCACAGAAAAACATTGGACATTTTTGTTTTATCATGATATTAAAACGCCATATATCACTCTTTAAAAATAAGAAGGCCTGCCCTAAAAAGAGCTGGCCGTTGCTAACCTATGAAAAACACCTAAAGCAAATTTAGGGGAAAATTAATTACAGCCAACTTTTATTAGTATTTTTTTTCAAGTATATTGTACTTGCTATGTAGGCCGTTAAGGATAGAAAAAATTCTAAAGGAAAACCTCACTATCAAAAGTGAGGTTTTATGAAAAAAAATAGTCAAGTATTTCTTACTCCCAATCAGTACCGGAGTTAAGTTTTTTGTTTTTAAGTTTACCTCCGTTTGCTCTTTGCTGGCGAATTTTTTGCAACCGTTCCACAAGTTTTTTCCTGAACTCAGCATCTACTTTATAAAAATTATTGGTGCGATCCGAGCCCAAAATTTTAATAAACCTTTCCTGGTATTTCTTCTTAATGTTTAAAATAGTTTGTTGCCGCTCCAGCTCATTTATATCGGGTTTTACGGCCCTCACTTCGTTATCAAACTCTGTATGAACTGGCCAAAACTTTTGCGCTTCTGCCTCGGTTAATTTTAATTCTCTTGAAATAAAGGCTATATATAAAGCCTGTATTTTTTGGCTGGGGTCGTTTTGCTGTTTGTCATTCCCCGGTTGGGCAAATAAGGGTAATATTATTCCCAGTAAAAATATTGAAGAAAGTAAGATTTTTTTCATTTGCTTAAGTTTAAAACTGGTGTTAAGGGTAATTAATTTCTGTTTAAATTATGGTTGTTTAAAAATTCATCCAAAGTTTTGTCATCTAAAAAATAATCTACGGCATCGGGCAGGTTTTCTGCATTTTCCGATGCACTGTTTGCAACTAAGGCAGCCTGTACATCTTCCCCGTTATTGGAAAGGTACTTTTCAATAACATCTGCGCCAAGCGTTGCCAGTTCGGCATCAAAGCTATTATTTTTAAGGATTTTTTTTGCATTGGCAATTACACTATTATCTACCACAGAAGTTTGGTTTTTATTCAAATTAAAAAATACCAGTAGCCCAAGTAACCCTACAATTACCGCAGCGGCAGCATAACGAAGTATCCTAAAATGGCCTTGCATTTTTACAACTTTGGTTGCCGCAGGCAAAGCGCTTATTATGTTATTGGTTACTTTATTAAAATAACCTTCAGGAACCGTAAACTGATTTTTATTGCCAATTGATACTACTGTTGCCGAAATCATTTCTGTTTCTGTAACAACGGAACATTTTTGGGTAAGTTCAGCAGCTAAATGTTCAAAATAGCTATTGGGCACAGTAAAAATATTGGCATTACCAATATTTGCCAGTACCGGGGATAGAGTATGTATTTCATCTTTTGCACAGGTTTCAAGCGCTTTAATTTTATCCATTATGTTGCCGGAAAGGTTTTCAAAATACCCTTGCGGTACTTTTTCAAAAACCGGGTAAACAATATTTTCGGCTTCAGTTGTATTAATAAAAATTGATTCGGCAAGCCGGTTAAAATATCCTTGCGGCACGACAAATACATTTACAAACGGAATACCGGCAACCACCGGACTTATTGTATTAAGTTCATTTAATATGTCTTTTCTGTCTGTCATCGTTTTTTAGATACTTTTATTGGGCAAAAGTTTAACGGTTTAGGATATAATCTTCAATTTTTTTTACAGCGTGGTGATAGCTGGCTTTTAGGGCTCCTTCGCTGGTTTCCAGCACTTTACTCATCTCTTCATAGGGCATTTCATTAAAATAACGCAAATTAAAAACGGCCCTTTGTTTTTCGGGCAGTTGCTGTATGGCCAACTGCAGTTTCCATTCTGATTTTTTACCATCAAAATTTTTATCAGACTGGAGCTTATTGGCCAGATGATTTTCCGCATCACCACTTAATGAAATCGTATTCCTCTTTTTTGCCTGCTCTAAAAAAGTAAGGCTTTCATTGGTAGCAATACGGTATAGCCAGGTGTAAAGCTGGCTGTCTTCCCTAAAATTATCGAGGTTTTTCCAAACCTTAATAAACATATTTTGAAGCACATCGTTGGCATCTTCATGATCTACTACCATGCGGCGTATATGCCAATACAGTTTTTCCTGGTATTTCTTTACAATAGCAGTAAAGGCTTTTTCTTTTGTTACAGGGTTTTTAAACTGCTGTAACAATTCTTTGTCGTCTTGTTGTTGGGCCATAATATTTTTGTGTATTGCAAAAATAACTAAACCTGAATTAGGACTAATCTATCTGTGTAAAGTTTAACTTTACACATAATTATCCAAAAAGATATTGTTTTTTTGGGGAACTTATACAAGGTTGAAATTAAATTATTGAACATGAAAAAATTAGCAGTAAAGATTGTATTCTACTCATTATTGGTATATATGCCGCTACAGGCAAATGCATGGGGTTTATTGGGCCACCGCATTGTAGGCCAAATTGCAGAAAGCTATTTAACCAAAAAAGCCAAAAAAGAAATTAATAAAATACTGGGTACCGAAAGCCTGGCAATGGCCAGCAACTGGCCGGACTTTATTAAAAGTGATTCCACCAAAAAATACCTCGACCCCTGGCATTATGTAAACCTATCACCGGGCTTAAGTTTCGATTCGGTAAAGCATTTTTTAGAAACGGCCACACAGGATAATATTTATAATAAGATAAACCTATTGGTTGCAGAATTATACAACAAAAATCTATCGCTTGAGCAAAAACAATTTAACCTCAAGTTTTTAATTCATTTAATAGGCGACCTGCACCAACCTCTGCATGTGGGCAGGCTCGAAGACCGGGGAGGCAATTCTGTTAAAGTAAAATGGTTTGGCGCTTCATCAAACCTGCACAGGGTTTGGGACGAAGGGCTGATAGAGTTTCAGCAATTAAGTTATACCGAATATGCCAGGGCCATAAACTTTAGCAGCAAAGAACAAAGGGAAAACTTAAATACCAAAACTTTAGCAGCCTGGGTTTTTGCCAGCTACCAGGTAGCTTCTGGTATTTATGCAGATATTACCGAGCCCGATCAAAAATTAAATTATGCATACAATTATAAATACCTTGCCGTTATAAATAATCAACTGCTGGAGGGCGGTATCCACCTTGCCAATTTACTCAACGAAATATTTGGATAAATAAAACAATCCCAAAAAAAAGCCTGGGATTTTTTCCGGGCTTTTTAAAAATAAATTGAAACACTAATTATCTTAACTGGTGAATATATTCGTTATTGAGAAACTGCTTTTTAATATCGTTCAGGTCTCTTAAAATACTTGCATCAACATAAATATCTGCCATTTGAAGGGTAAAACCGCCTACAAGTTCATGGTCAACGCCAGTTTCCAGTTCTATATTTTTAACACCGGATTCGGTTTTTATTTTAGCCATTATTTCCTGCTGAATTTGCTGGCTTAAGGGGGCTGCAGTAGTAAGCTTTACTTTATGGATGCCTTTTAAGGTATTATACTGGGTAATAAAAGCTTCTGCAATTTCAGGCAGGTTGCCTTCCCTGCCTTTACGTACTAATAAGCTAATAAATAAGTTGCTGAGTTCACTTACTTTGTTGCCGGTAATAGCGTTAATTATTTTTTCTTTTTTATCGGCGTTAATGATGGGGCTACGAAGCAAAGCCGTAAAATCGGGATTGGTTTTTTGCAGGGAAGAGAAAAATTTCATATCGGCTATCACTGCTTCCAATACATTTTTTTCCTGTGCAAGCCCTATAAGGCTTTTTGCATATCGTGTGGCTAAACGTGGATTTGTCATAATTCAATACGCCGGCATAAAATCGGCGCCCTCATTTTTAGTTTAGTTTCACTTCATTAGTTAACTGGCGTATATACGATTCATATTCGGGTTTATTGGAAAGTTCTTTACGCAATACTTTTTCGCTTACTTCCACTACAAGGTTGCCCACCTGATTTTTAAGGTCGGTAATTGCGGCCATTTTTTGTTGTTCAATTGTAGCTTGGGCATCGGCCATAATTTTTGCCGCATGTACTTTTGCATCGTCTTTTGCCTGGTTAATAATTTTATCTTTTGTTTCTTTGGCTTCTTTGAGCATTGCAGCTCTTTCTTCACGGGCTGTGGCCAGTAAAGCTTCGTTTTCGCTTTTAAGCTGTGCCATTTCTTGTCTTACTTTATCGGCAGTGGCAATACTGTCAGCAATATTTTGTTCTCTTTCGTATAGTCCTTTTAAAATAGCCGACCATGCATATTTTTTTAAAATAAAAAATACGATGCCAAAAGCTACTAATGTCCAAAATAATAAACCCAGTGCGGGCAATAAAAGTTCCATATATACAATATTAAATCTTTTTAAAAATATTACTGCACCTTTTGCCCTATGCTTCGGGTGCAGTAATGCATTGGTGGCTTAGGCTTTTAATACAGCCAGCAACCCTACAATCACAGCAAAAAGGGCAACCCCTTCTACGAATGCTGCGGTGAGGATCATGTTACCACGAATGTCGTTTGATGCTTCCGGCTGACGGGCAATAGCTTCTACTGCACCTTTACCGATTTGACCGATACCGATACCGGCTCCAATTGCAGCAAGGCCTGCGCCAATTGCGCCACCCATGTGCGAAAAACCGATTTCAGCCAACATTGTAATGTTCATTGTTGTTTATTTAAAATTAAAAAATACTAAATTATTACGGCGTCTGCATGCCCGTCTGTATCATTATGCCCTCCCTCAAATGCCTGGCCAATAAATACTGCCGTTAACACGGTAAAAATATAAGCCTGTATAAATGCTACCAGCAATTCAATTAAATATATAAAAACTGCAAATGCAACAGAGAGTGGCGATACGCTCCAGCCTGCCACCGTAGCCATTGAGCCAAAAATAAAAATAAGCGTTACAAAACTTAAAATAATAATATGCCCGGCAACCATATTGGCAAACAAACGTATGATTAAGGCGCTTGGTTTAATAAAGAAACTGGCAAATTCTATAGGTATCAATATAAATTTAATTAGTAGGGGCACGCCGGGAGGCCAGAAAATATGGCCCCAAAAATGGCCATTGGTACTAAACAATATTACAAAAAAGGAAATTACGCCAAGTACAATGGTAAAAGCAATATTTCCGGTAACATTTGCCGAGCCGGGGAGCAACCCAAAAAGGGTATTAATTAAAATAAAGAAAAATACCGTAAGCAAGTAAGGCAGGTATTTCTGCCATTTATGGCCCAGGTTGGGCTTCGCCGCCTCATCTCTTATAAAAGTAATTACCGGCTCCAGCATACTTTGCCATCCTTTGGGTGCGCTGGTAACACCTTGCCCGCTTTTATATTTTTTGGCTATTCCTGTAAGCAATAGTACTAATACTATCAATGCCAAAAACATTTGCACCACGTTTTTGGTTAAAGAAAAATCATATACTTTGCTTCCATTAATAGCTACTATTTCCCCTTTTTCGAGTTTATAGCCATTGTATGCTTCGTGGCCATGATGGAACCTTGAGGAAGAAAACAGGCTAATGCCATTTGTGGGTGAGTATAAAATTACGGGTAAGGGAATAGTAGCATGAAAATCGCCAAAGCTAAAAAAGTGCCATTCATGGGCATCCTGTATGTGTTCCAAAATAATTTTTGCCGGGTCCAGTTTTCCTTCTGCTTCGTGGGGGAGTTCAGTTTTGGGCTCGTTTTCATGGTTCTGTGCAAAAACAGGCCCAGAAAACATTAGTGCAAAAATGCTGAAAGTGGCTACCAGTAAAGATTTTATATGCTTAAAGGCCATATCCTGCTTGTAATTTTGCCGCAAAGATAAGGGGATTGAAACAGGTAGCAAAGGGTTAAACGAGCTAATTATTTTAAATAGGTAAATTCACAATTCCAGGCCATTTTACGCACCAATAATTGCCATTTTTTCAAATTGCATTTTGTACAACTTAAAATAAGCCCCTTTTTGGTTCATTAAGGCTTCATGGTTGCCCATTTCTTTTATCTCTCCTTTTTCCAGCACCATTATTTTTTCGGCTTTGCGTATGGTGCTAAGGCGGTGGGCAATTATAATTGAGGTGCGCCCGGAAACCAGCGTTTCAATGGCATTTTGTATGAGCATTTCGCTTTCGGTATCTACAGAAGATGTGGCTTCGTCCAATATGAGTATAGAAGGGTTATATAATAATGCCCGGGCAAAAGATAAGAGCTGGCGCTGGCCAATAGACAACATGGCGCCACGTTCCATTACATTTTGGTTGTAACCATTGGGCAACTTTTCAATAAATGTACCAAGGCCAACCAGCTTTGCCGTTTCATTAATTTTTTCAATGGGTATAGCATCATTGTGCAGGGAAATATTATCTTTTATTGACCCGCTGAATAAAAACACATCCTGGAGCACCACACCTATACGGCTCCTTAAAAAATTGAGTTCATAATCTTCAATGGGTTTTCCATCGGCCAAAATTTGCCCGCTGCTAATGGGATAAAGCCGGTTGATTAAACTTATGATTGAGGTTTTGCCACTTCCGGTTTGGCCTACAATAGCCAGTGTTTCACCAGGGTTTACCGTAAATGAAATGTTTTTTAATACAGGTGTTCCCGGTGTATATTCAAAAGATACATTTTTAAATTCCAGCTTGCCTTTTAAATCCCCAGAATTTAGGGTTCCCATATTGGGCATTACATTGGTATTATCCAATACTTTAAAAACACGTTCGCTGGCAATTATGCCCATTTGCAGTACATTAAATTTATCGGCTATTACCCTTAGCGGGCGAAACAATAAACTAATACAAAGTATAAAGGCAGTGATGATGCCAGCAATATGGGAAGCGTTTTCCTGCGGAAGCTGCAAGGCATCTTTTGCTCCCCACCATACTAAAAGGCTAATGGAAAATGCAGATACCAGCTCTACCACCGGAAAAAAAATAGAGTAAGCAAAAATGGCTTTAATATTGGCATTGCGGTGCTCTTTATTAATTGCCCTGAACTTTTCCTGCTCCCTGTTTTCTGCCACAAATGTTTGTACAATACTCATACCGGTGATATGCTCCTGTACAAAGGCGTTGAGATTGGCCACTGCATTACGCACTTTAATAAATGATTTGTTTACCGCTTCTTTAAAAAAATAGGTAGCCAGCATTAAAATAGGAAATGGCGCCAGGCATACCAGCGTAAGTTTCCAATCGGCCCAAAACATATAAGTCAATACCGAAACGATGGAAAGCATATCGGCAATGATGGGGATTAAACCATCACTAAAAATATCGTTGATGCTTTCAATATCATTTATTGTACGTGTGGTTAATGTGCCAATGGGTGTTTTGTCAAACTCCGATAAATTAAGATGGGTAATTTTTTTATACGTTGTAACCCTTAAATCTTTCACCACGTTTTGCCCCATGGATGCCGTAGTAAATGTAAAATAAAATCGGGCAATGGTTTCAATAAGCAAGATCAACACTTGAATTAGGGTAATTTCAATAATAAAACCCCCTGGGCCATTTATAAACCTGGATACGGTTTCGTTTTTTATACCTTCATTAATGGTGAGTTGGATGAGCAGCGGCCTAAGTGGTGCAATTATGGCCAGGAAAACTGCAAGAAAAAGGGATAAATAAAATTTATTTTTATACGGTGCCGTAAAAGCAAAAACCCTTTTTAATATTGAAAATTTTAATTTTTGTTTTTCGGAAATACCAGCGCTCATATCTGCAAATGTACTGTTGGTACAGCAATAAACAGTAAGTTTTACAAAAGGCCGGCTTCGGTTTTTTTATAAAATGCCTTTAAAAAAATTGCGCCAAGGTTACGGTAGGGAGGAATATAATCTTCCCAGCTTTCTCTTACTTCGGCATTATCTCTGTTGAATATTTTTGTAAGCGAAGACCACATAGACTTCCATACCAGGGTGTCGCCGCTGGTAAACACCTGGTTGAGGTAATTTAAAATTGGTTGGTTAATATCGCCTTTGCCAATTTCTTTTGTAGATATGATATGTGCATTGGGGCAAATTTCCAGTATGGAATTTAGGTTTTGGTATCCGCCACATGAACCCAGTACAATAATTTTTGCCGATTCGGGCAGGCGTTTTATGGTGCCCGGCAACCAATAGCTGTGGCCACGGTGAACCGCCATTGTGGGGCTCATATCCCTCGACTCCAGGTATTTTGCAAGGTGCACCTGTGCAGAGTCATCGAGGTTGGCATCGTAGTTTAAGGGCTTGTTGGCAAAAACATAAACTTCGCCTTTTTTAGATTTTAGTTCCACCCATTCTTTTTTGTCGGTCTTTATCCAGTCTTTTGAAGAAAAAGAATTTACAAACGGAGGAAAAAATGCTTTACCATCTTCATCGCCATAAAAGAAAACCTGTTGTACCACCCTCCCTTTTCCATCTTTCATTGCCGATAAAGGTATTTCATAAATGGATGGGATACCAATTTCCTGAGAAAGGTCAATATTATTATTATCTGCCGCCATAAAAATAATTTTCAACAAGCCATAAATAATTTTGCCACGGGTATTGTTTTCATCAATAGCAATGGCTTCATTTTCTTTTACATAAGTGAGTATGGTATTTAGCAATTGTTTATTGGTAATGCTGCTGTAGGAGTCGGCAACGTCAACCGCATCTTCAAGGCTTTCTGTTTTATCGAGGTTGGCTACAAATGCCCTCATCAATACTTCGGAGTTTTGGGAGGGCATCAATTTTAAAAAAGTATCCAGCTTATTGTAATTGGCCGCCATTTTTATAAACTTTTTAAAATGGTCAAAGTTTACTTTGAGCAAAAGGGAATCGGTTCGAGGGTTGTTGCCCATACGCTGCAGCATACGGTTAAAGCTGTGCTTGTAACTTGAAGTATAAATGCTGCTTTCTCCCATAATCATCATATAATACAGGTCTTCTGGGAAAAGTGGGTCAATGGCCCTCATTCGTATATTTAAATTACTTTGGTTGTGCAACTCATTAATGGGCGTAATAAAATGTTTGTTGGCACGCATCATTAATGTTTCATATAATCCATTTGCGCCAAACATGGCAATGGGTGTATCTTTCAGTGGCGGGCTCATTCGTTTAAAATAAGCAATGGCCGTTTTTACCAATAATTTGTAATATCCTACGCTGTCATATTTATCCCCGTTACCTACCAGTTTTTTTATGTCTTCAATTTTTTGCCTTCCATAGAGTATATCGTCCAAAAAAGGAAAATAAAAAAGGGCATTGGGTGTTTGGCTCAGTTCGGCAATGGTTTGCACCATTTGGTTGTTGCTGCGGTGTATCAATTTACCTTCTACCGAAGATTTTGATTGTGCATAGGAATAAAGCTGAACCGGCCTTTTCATACTGGCCAGTACAATAAGGCTGTCGGCAAAAGGTTCATTGGCAAAAGGCCTGATCGTAGGTAAAATTTTATCGGGATTTAGTTGGCAAAATTTTAAATACACAATATTGTTCAGTTGCTTAATGTTCGGGTTTTCTACCAATACTTCTGTAATTATTTTTGCAATAGGGTAAGCTGAGGTTTGAATAAGCGCATTTATGCTTTCTTTTTTTGCCTGCTTCTGCAAGGCCTGGTAAAATGTTTCAACCAGCAATGGAAAATCCAACGGGCTTATATCATGTTTTTTCCAGTCGGTTCTAAACAGCCTCAGCATATTTTCTAAATAGCGGAGGTACCTCACTTTTTCATTTTTTGCTGGCAGGGTTGGGCTTATTTCTATCCAGTTTTTTATGGCATCAACCCGGCGAAAAAGAACATCGGTGAGAAACAAATGCACTTCGTCGTTTCCGGTAACTTTGAGCGTACCATCCAGTTTGCCATCGGCTCTATCCGTAAGTTTTTGTTCTTTAGTAACCAGGTCATGAAAATATTGCCGGTCAATAGGCACTTTTGCAATGCTGTCATTTTGTGCAGCAGCACAAAAAGTACAAAGCTGCAATACAATAAAAAGTAGATATTTCATCATTTTCGCCAATCCTGCAATAGTTGTTGCAATATACGCACCGTTTTTTTAAAAGACCAACACAAGTGGTTAATTGTTGCCTTACCAAAAACGGGAATTAACGAATTATAACAGCCTTTTAACTTCCCTGTCTTAATTAAAGTTGAATTAATTTTGTATCCTTCAAAAAATGGCAAACAAAATTTTAATTGCAGATGACGAGCCGGATATATTGGAGATATTACAATATAACCTAAGGGCAGAAGGCTATGAAGTATTTACGGCAAAAAATGGCAATGAAGCTATTGAAGTTGCTAAAATAAATAACCCTCAGCTTATCATCCTGGACATAATGATGCCCGAAAAATCGGGAATTGAAGCCTGTGCTATTTTGCGGGCAATGCCCATGTTTCGTAAAACATTTATTATTTTTTTAACGGCTCTTAGCGATGAAGTTACAGAAATAAAAGGGCTGGAAACCGGTGCTGATGACTTTATTGCCAAGCCGGTAAGCCCCAGGGTTTTTATGAGTAAGGTGAATGCTTTTTTCAGACGGCTGGAACATTCGGGGTTGGGGAAAATTCAAATTAATCAACTCGAAATTGACCGGGAAAGTTTTGTGGTGCGTTATGAAAATAACGAAGTGATTTTGGCCCGCAAAGAGTTTGAATTACTGGCTTTGCTGGCTTCAAAACCAGGAAAAGTTTTTTTACGAAATGAAATACTGGGCCATGTGTGGGGAGCCGATGTAATTGTAGGCGACCGTACCATAGATGTACACATCAGAAAAGTTAGGCAAAAATTAGGAATAGATTGTATTACAACGGTTAAAGGCGTTGGCTATAAATTTGAATGGATTTAACACAAAATAAATGAAACATGATATCAGAAAAAAATTTTACTCCAAAACAACTCGCTGCACTTACAGCAGTTTTACTTTCGGTACCTATAGCCATAGTGATTTTTATTTTTAAACCCGTATGGTGGGTAGCCCTGCTTAGCACTGCTGTTATTTTTGTTGGCAGTTATTTACTTTTTTTAAAAATGCTGCAGGTTTTTATTTACCGTAAAATAAAACTTATTTACAAATTGATTTCCCACACCAAAGCAAGCAAAAAGGAAGAGTTTTATTATAAAAATTTATTGCCGCAGCAAACTATTGAAGAAGTAAGGCTGGATGTAGAAAAATGGGCCGAAGAAAAAAAGCTGGAAATTGAAACCCTGAAACAAAACGAGGTTTTTAGAAAAGAATTTTTACAAAACCTGAGCCACGAATTGAAAACACCCATTTTTGCCATACAGGGGTATATTGATACGCTTTTAAATGGTGCGCTTTACGATAAGGATAACAATATTTCTTTTTTGCAAAAAGCCGGCCGTAATGCCGAAAGGCTCGTGGGCCTTACCCGGGACCTGGATGAAATCTCAAAACTGGAAAGTGGCCAGGTTAATATTGCCGCCGAAAATTTTGTAATTCAAGATCTGGTAAAAGAAGTATTTGATTCCCTTTACCTAAAGGCAAAAGATCGGGGTATTGCCCTTGGTATCAAAAAGGGCTGCGAAGCGCCATTGATGGTTAGTGCCGACAGGGAAAAAATAAGGCAGGTGCTCATAAACCTCATTGACAATGCCATAAAGTACGGCAAAGACAATGGCATTGTTGAAGCCAGCTTTTATAAAGTAGAAGATAAAAAAATCCTCATTGAAATAAGCGACAATGGAGTGGGGATAACCGAAGACCACCTGCCCAGGGTGTTTGAAAGGTTTTACCGTACAGAGCTTGCCAGAACCCGTAAAGTGGGTGGCAGCGGGCTTGGCCTGGCCATATGTAAACATATTATTGAGGCCCATGACCAAACCATTCATGTAAGGAGCAAAAAAGATGTAGGAACTACAATTGGGTTTACTTTAGAAGAGAAATAATTTTAGCTATTTTCTCCACTTGTTTTACGGAAAGGGCAAGCATACCACAAATTATTGCCTTTATTTATATTGCTTAAAATGCCTGTGTTAAGAAATCATTACCAATTATTAAGTAGGGGTTTTAAGCAAACAAAGGTTTTACATTTGTAATCCAAAAAAAGCCAAACTAATGTCTGGATTCAACTCAATTCTAAAAATCTTTCTACCAAAGGACAGGGTGTTTTATCAATTATTTGAAGTTGTAGCCGAAGAACTGGTGAAAATGGGAGTAGCACTAAAAGAAGTAGTAAACGAACCCGACTTTGAAAAAAGGGCTGCCCTAATTAAGAAAATTGAAGACATGGAGCATGTAAACGATGACCATACCCACCAGATATTTACCGAACTCAGCCGCAATTTTATTACGCCTTTCGACCGG
Source organism: Chitinophagaceae bacterium (assembly GCA_016699815.1). Classification (NCBI taxonomy): domain Bacteria; kingdom Pseudomonadati; phylum Bacteroidota; class Chitinophagia; order Chitinophagales; family Chitinophagaceae; species Chitinophagaceae bacterium. The sequence goes on from CP065012.1 coordinate 1,921,306, forward strand.
GAAGATATACATTCCCTGGCTACATCCCTGGATGATATTGCAGATTATATTTATGCCTCTGCCAAAAAAATTAATTTTTACCGGGTTAACCCCAACGATATTGGCATACAAAAATTTGCCGACCTTATTTGCCTGGGTTGCGTGCAGGTACACAAAGCCGTAACCGAATTGCGGAACATGAAAAATATGCGCCAAATTACCGATGCATTAGTGGCTATAAATAGTATAGAAAACCAGGGCGACGATATTTTTGATATGAGTATTGAAAGGCTTTTTGCCACCGAACCCGATGCAAAAGAAGTAATTAAAAAAAGGGAAATTTACCAGATAATGGAAGTAGTAACAGACAAGTGCGAAGATGCAGCCAATGTTATTGAAAGTATTATTATTAAATACGCATAATGCTGCTGCCAAAACCTAAATCAATTTTGTAAACAATAGCGCTGGTAAGCTGCATTTGAAAACAGCATTAATTTTATGGCCACTATTTTAATTGTAGTAATTGTTCTTGCCTTAATTTTTGACTATATCAATGGGTTTCATGATGCAGCCAATTCTATTGCCACAATAGTATCTACCAAAGTGCTTACCCCTTTTCAGGCGGTGGTGTGGGCGGCTTTTTTTAATTTTGTAGCCTTTTTTATTTTTAGCGACCATGCGGTAGCCAATACGGTAGCCAAAACGGTAAAGCCCGAAGTAGTTTCCGGCACCGGTGGCATCATTATTATTTTATCCGGGTTAATTGCCTCGATTATATGGAATTTATTTACCTGGTGGTTTGGCCTTCCTTCTTCCTCTTCGCATACGCTTATTGGCGGTTTTGCAGGTGCGGCAATAGCTGCAGCTGGCTTTAATAGCATTGATACGGCTATGATTATGAAAACGGTAATTTTTATTTTCCTGGCACCCTTAATTGGGATGTTTATTTCCATTTTTATTACTTTGGTAACTATTCAAAAAAATTTTTGGCTCAAAATTGCCATCATTGCTGCTGTGGTTAGTGCATGTATGTTATTTATCCCTTTTAAAAAAGAATTCGAAAAATGGGCCTTATTGGGTTTAAGTGTGGTGTTTGTTACGGCTTATTTTATTAATTATTTTAGAGGCGAAACCGCTGCCCGTACCGGGAGGATGTTTAAGCGTTTGCAATTAGTTTCATCTGCGGTATTTAGCATTGGCCATGGTGGTGCAGATGCCCAAAAAGTAATGGGCATAATTACTGCTGCGCTTATTGCCGGCGGCAACATTAGTGAATTTAGCCAAATGCCCGATTGGGTACCGCTTGCCTGCTACACTGCAATTGGCATTGGTACCATGAGCGGCGGATGGAAAATTGTAAAAACAATGGGCACAAAAATTACAAAGGTTACCCCATTGGAAGGTGTTTGTGCCGAAACCGCCGGCGCCATTACTTTGTTTACCGCAACCAACCTTGGTGCGCCGGTGAGCACTACGCATACTATTACCGGATCTATAATTGGCGTAGGCGCTACAAAACGCCTTAGTGCAGTAAGATGGGGCGTTACCGTAAACCTCATTTGGGCATGGATACTTACTATACCGGTTTCGGCCTTGCTGGCTTCAGGAACTTATTGCCTCATTAAATTCTTTATGTGATTATTACCTGAAACATTTTTTCGGGTATTTTTTCTGTTTCTTTGCAACTTATATTTTAGCAATAGTACCCTATGCCTCAAGCATGGGTTTCATAAATTTTTAAGAGATGAAAAAAATATTGGTAACCGGTGGATGCGGTTATATAGGATCGCACACAATAGTGGATTTATTGCAAAACGGGTATAGCGTTATTTGTGCCGATAATAATAGCCGCAGCCATGCACAGGTTTTAAAAGGTGTGGAAAAAATTACCGGGGTAAAAGTAAAAAATTACAATATTGATCTTTGCAATTTTGATGATACCTGTGCCGTGTTTCAGGAAAACCCCGATATTTCCGGCATCATCCATTTTGCTGCATATAAAGCAGTAGGCGAAAGCGTGGAACAGCCGCTTATGTACTATGAAAACAATATCAACTCCCTGCTTAATGTTTTAAAATGTGCCCTGGAATTTAAGGTTTTGGATTTTGTCTTTTCCTCATCCTGCACCGTTTACGGAAACCCTGCTGAAATACCGGTAACAGAAGATACGGTATGGAAACCGGCCGAATCGCCTTATGGAAATACCAAGCAAATGGGTGAAGAAATAATTATGCATACCACAAAGCAAAACAAAAATCTTAATGCTGTATTGCTGCGCTATTTTAACCCTGTTGGCGCCCACCCAAGTATAGAAATTGGCGAAATGCCCCTGGGCAAACCGGCCAACCTGGTTCCGGCAATTACACAAACGGCAATTGGTAAGTTAAAACAAATGCAGGTTTGGGGCAGCGACTATTCCACTAGGGACGGAAGCTGTGTGAGGGATTATATCCATGTAAGCGATATTGCACATGCCCATACTTTGGCGCTTAATTACCTTATTGAAAAAAGAAATGCATCAAACTGCGAAGTTTTTAATTTAGGTACAGGAAACGGCAATACCGTTTTTGAAGTAATACAATCCTTTGAGAAAGTAAGCGGCCAAAAGTTGAATTATAAAGTGGGCCCAAGGCGCAGCGGCGATGTTATAGCCATATATGCCAATAATGATAAAGCCAAAAATACCCTGGGCTGGAACCCTGCTTTTACCCTGGATGAAATGATGGACACCGCATGGAAATGGGAGCTAAAACTTAAAAAAGATGAAAACTTTTTTGGAAGCAATATAGCAGAGTTTAATTAAGCGCTTTTTATATTTTACAAATAAAATACAACTGCTAAAGCATAAAGTTTGCCCATAACTTCAAATAAAACCAGCACCCAGCTAAACCTCTTTGACTTTACCATGATAATGGTGAGCTTTGTAATTGGCATGGGTATTTTTAGAACACCCGTAAATGTGGCCAAAGCAAGCCTCGATCCATTGGGTTATTTATTTGCATGGGTGGCTGGTGGTTTTATTGCCTTGTGCGGCGCATTAACTTATGCAGAAATTGGCAGCCGCTACCCGGTTACTGGCGGCTATTACAAAATATTTTCTTTAGTTTATCACCCTTCCATAGCTTTTGCTATAAATGGCATCATCCTTATCAGTAACGCTTCTTCAGTTGCGGCAGTTGCGCTGGTTGGCGCCGAATATATTTCGTCGGTAATTTTCCCTACGGCACAAAACCTTGTGCTCATAAGAGCTGCCATTGCTATTTTTTGCATTTTACTTTTTTATTCCATAAACCTTTTAGGATTAAAAATGAGCGCTAAAACGCAAAATGCCCTTATGGTAATAAAAATAGGTTTGGTGCTTTTGCTTATTGCCCCCATTTTTTTTTCCGACAGGTCGTTGCAGGAAACCATAATGCAGCAACACCACATTAGCCCCGGGCTATGGGAATATTTAAAAGCTTTTGGTATAGGGTTAGTAGCGGTATCCTTTACTTACGGCGGGTACCAGCAGGTGATAAATTTCGGGGAAGAAGTAAAGAAACCTTCCAAAACTATTCCCCGGGCAGTGTTTTTGGGTATTGGTATAATTGTATTGCTCTACCTGCTGGTAAACTATGCATATTTAAATGTTATAGGCTTTGAGCAACTAAAAAGTGCAGAAAATATTTCGGCAATTATGGCCGGCTATATTTTTGGTGATGCTGCCGGTAAAATAATTTCCGTTTTACTTTTCCTGTCGGTTTTGTCTTATGTAAATTCCTCTTTACTCAGTAACCCAAGGGTAATGCAGGCCATGAGCGAAGAGGGCGTTTTACCAAAGGCCTGCGGAAAAAGAACAGCAAAAAACAATGTGTTATTTGTTTCGCTAAACCTATTTTCGGCCCTGGCCATTTTAATTGTTTTTTGGGCAAAAACTTTTGATAAAATTTTAAGTTTTTCTATTTTCCTGGATTGTTTTGGTATGGCCTTATCTGCTGCAACAATATTTAAATTACGAAAACAAACGGCCCACCTTGATGGTTCTGGGATTTATAAGATGAAACTATTCCCGGTGTTTCCAATGTTGTTTATTTTAGCTTATACTTTTGTTGCTATAAGTATTTTTATTGATGAACCATTTACTGCATTGCTGGCCCTGCTTATTTTAGCCGTATTTATTGGTATATACTTTTTGCGGCGGTATAAAAATAGCCGGTAGTAAATGGGGTATCCTTAACCCTTTTGTTTTAAAGCAGCCCTTACTTTTGGGGAAATTTTATCACCAAATATTTCTATTGATTTCATTAGGGATGTATGAGAAGGCCCGCCCATATCCATGTGGGCAGAAAAACGGGTTAAGCCAAACATTTCCTGCATTTGCAGAATTTTTTCTACAGCTTCGCTGGCATCTCCAATAATTAAATGGCCATTTTTTCCTCTTCCAATATCGTATTGGTTTTGGGAATAAGCAGGCCAGCCGCGGGTTTGGCCAATGCGGTTCATTTGTGCTGCATACACAGGATAGTACTCATTTGCAACGGCCCCGCTTTTTTCTCCAAAAAATGCATGCATGTGTACACCCACCTGCATTTTGTTTTCACTATGCCCGGCAAGGTTGTACACTTTTTTATAATAATCAAAAAGCGGTTTAAACTGTGCCGGGTTGCCGCCAATTATGGCAAACATTACCGGAAGCCCAAGGTTGCCTGCTCTTAAAACACTTTCCGGGGTGCCGCCAACAGCAACCCACATATTTAAATGGTTATTTATGGGCCTGGGCAAAATAAGTTGATGATTTAAAGCAGCCCTGTGTTTGCCTTTCCAGGTAATGGGATTTTCTTTATTTATTTTTACGAGTAAGTGTAATTTTTCTTCAAATAGCTCATCATAATCTTCCAACTTAAAACCATAAATAGGGAACGATTCTATAAAACTTCCCCTTCCTGCCATCAATTCTGCCCGGCCGTTTGATAATAGGTCAATCATGGCAAAACTTTGGTACAGCCTCACAGGGTCAGATGAACTGATGACATTTACAGCGCTGCCCAATTTAATATTTTTGGTTACAGTAGCTGCAGCGGCCAGTATAATTTCAGGAACCGATACGGCATAATCGGGCCGGTGGTGCTCGCCAATGCCAAAAAAATCCAGGCCGGTTTCATCCATAAGTTTTATTTCTTCTATGAGTTCTTTAAGCCTTTCATCTGCAGGCAAAGGTTTGCCATTTTTATCGTAGTGGTTATCACCAAACATTCCTATACCTAATTCCATAATCAATAATTTATTACAAATATACTTCTGCAAAAAATGGGGCGTATTGATGTAGGTTAATTAATATGCGAATTATATATCCTCAACTATGCTTTTTGCTTTTTTGCTATCTTGTGCCCAAATTATTAAAATTTTTATGCTTAGTACAATTGAAGTAACCGGAAAAAAAGATACAAGGAGCGGCTTTGGAGATGGTATATTGGAAGCAGCCCGTTTAAATAATAAAATTGTTGCTTTAACGGCAGATCTTGCCGGGTCGCTCAAGCTGGGCGGCTTTATGAAAGAGTTTCCTGAAAGATATTTTCAATGCGGCATTGCAGAAGCTAACATGATGGGCATTGCTGCAGGTTTAACCATTGGGGGTAAAATACCTTATACCACCACATTTGCCAACTTTAGCACCGGAAGGGTGTACGACCAAATACGCCAAAGCATTGCTTATAGCAATAAAAATGTAAAAATTTGTGCATCACATGCCGGCCTTACCCTTGGCGAAGATGGCGCTACCCACCAAATTTTGGAAGATATCGGCTTAATGAAAATGCTGCCGGGCATGACAGTAATTGTGCCTGCAGATTATAACCAAACCAAAGCTGCCACTAAAGCCATTGCCAATATGAATGGCCCTGTTTACTTACGCTTTGGCAGGCCGGTGTGGCCCATTTTTACCAAAGAAGAAGATTTTGTAATTGGCAAGGCACAAAAGTTAAATGATGGAAAAGATATCAGCATTTTTGCCTGCGGACATTTGGTATGGATTGCTGTAGAAGCAGCAAAAGTTTTAGAAGCAAAAGGCATCAGCGTTGATCTTATTAATTTGCATACAATAAAGCCACTGGATGTAACGGCAGTATTGAACTCTGTTAAAAAAACCTGTTGTGCCGTAACGGCCGAAGAGCATAATATTATTGGTGGAATGGGCGACAGTGTTGCACAGGTTGCAGCTAAGCATTTTCCTATACCTATTGAATATGTAGGCACCAACGATACTTTTGGTGAAAGCGGAAAGCCGGAAGAGTTGCTGGTAAAATATGGCCTCACTGCAGACCATATTGTTGCGGCAGCAGAAAAAGCAATTTCACGAAAAAAATAAATTAAAGGGTTCATTTAAAAAGCCTTGCAAAAAGTTGCAAGGCTTTTATATTTTCATGAACGGAATTAATATTTGATATTATTTTTTATATGTACCATTCCAAACCTTTTTTCCCTGTATCCATCTCACAAAATACATGATGCCGACAAACAGGAAAAAGAGTGGACCTAAAAACCCGAGCAAAGCAATAAACCTGGTGCCATAAAACTTTTCCATTGGTCTTCTCAGCCTTTCGGCAATAATATACATGCTGGGTACCATCATTAATGTGAGGAAGAAGGCAAAGATTAAACCGAAAATAATCGTCCAGCTTAGCGGCCCCCAAAATACCACGCTATCCCCGCCAAAAAATATTTTAGGATTTAAGTGCTGAAAGAAAGATGCAAAATTAATATTGAACCCAACCGCTAAAGGCAGTAAACCCAAAATGGTTGCAATAGCAGTAAGCATTACGGGTATGATCCTTATTTTTCCGGCCTGTATGGCTGCTTCTCTTGTTCGCAAACCCCTTCCTCTTAATTCATCGGTAAATTCAATAAGTAAAATACCGTTTTTAATTACAATGCCCGCAAGGCCTACTATACCTACGCCAAACATTATTGAAGCTATGGTCATGCCTGTAATGGCATAGCCAAGCATTACACCTATTACAGAGAAAAATATTTCTGTTAAAACAATAAATGGTTTGCTTACAGAATTAAATTGCAAAACTAAAATTAAAAAAATCAATCCCAGGGCTATAACCAGGGCGGTACCTAAGAATTTTGATGTTTCTGCTTCCTGTTCACCCTGGCCTGTTTGGCGGATGTTGATGCCTGCAGGGATATTATTTTTTGATTTAAATACTTTAATTTTTTCTGCAAGTTGCTTGTTTATTTTTGCCGTCATAGATGGATTAAGCACATTGGATTGGAGCTGTATATTGCGTTTAACATTTTTACGCATTACAGCGCCTGATGTTGTGGTATAATCAATACTGGCAATAGTAGTAATAGGGATAGATTTTACCCTCATGCTTGACATATCCAAAAAGGTAATGCGCTTGTTCATGAGGTCGGCAATATTATTACGTAAATCACTGTTATAACGCAGTTGAATTTTTATTTCATCTTCCCCTTCTTTTATTTTACTAATTTCCTTGCCAAAAACGCCTGTTCGCAATTCAGATCCTACCTGCCCGGTGCTGAGGCCTTCCATGGTAGCCCTTTCCCTATCTACTTTTAGGGTTATCTCCGGGCTGTTGAGGTCAACGTTTAAGTGTAGGTTTTCAATTCCTTCTACACGGTTGGTATCTAAATAATTGAGCAAAGATGTGGCTATCCTGGAAATTGCTTCATAGTTTTCACCTTCCACTTCTATATTAACCGGTGGGTCAGTTGGCGGCCCGGCATCTTCCTGGCCCACTTCAATGCTTGCACCGGGAATGCCTTTCATTTGATTCCGGATGTCTTCCAAAAATGGTTTTGTTTTTTTACCATGCCTTTTTTCATATTCTACAAAGGATACCTGTATACGGCCCAGGTTGGGTTGTATGCTGCGGTTATTATCCCTTGGGTTGTTGGCGCTATTGGCCACATTGGTAATTACGCTTTCCACAATGCTTCCCGGAGTTCCGGGTTGTTCTGAAGCTAATACTTTTAATACCCTTTTCTCCAATATTGCCGTTATACTGTCTGTTGTTTCAACACGTGTGCCTATGGGCATTTTGAGGTACACATAAATAAAATGAGGATCACCACTGGGGAAAAATGTAGTATCGTTTCCCCTAAGGAGCAATAGAATAAAAGATACCGGGAACAAAACAAACAAGCCCACCAAAAGCCAGGTTGGCCTCCATCCTTTAAGCGCCCATCTCAATAATTTTTCATACCTGGCCATTAAAGCCGGCAATAGTTTATTTTGAAATAAATGGATGATATCCCTAAAAACAAAACGGTTGAGCACGGCAAGTAATAGCATAAAAAATAAGAAATTACCCACGCCATGCCATGCAGCTAATTGAGATAAAATCCCAAAGGCTAAAAATGTCCAAAACCAGGGTTTTTTAAATATGGCTTTTTTGGGTTCTTCATGTTCTTTGCCTTCGGGGCGCATAAAGCTTACCGCAAATACCGGGTTAAAAATAAACGCAACAATTAAAGATGCGGTTAAAGTTAAAATTAAAATTACCGGCAGGTAAATCATAAATTTACCAATAATGCCTTTCCAGAACAGCAAAGGAAAAAATGGCGCTAAGGTGGTTACTGTACCGGCCATTACGGGAATAAATACTTCACCTGCCGCTTCTTTGGCGCTTCTAATAATGGGTATTTTTCCATTATTATAAATGCGGTGTGTATTTTCAATTACCACAATGGCGTCATCTACAATAATACCCAGGCCAAAGAGCAAACCAAATAATACAATAAAATTGAGCGTAACCGAAGTGCCCACAATAAAATCGGCAACCGGTAAAAATAAAAATGCTACAAACACACTTAGTGGTACACTAAGGGCAACAAAAAATGCATTGGTTACCCCCATAAAAAACATCAATATTACCAATACCAAAATAAAGCCAATGATAATGGTGTTTACCAATTCGTTAAATGAGGTTTCCGTTGCTTTGCTGGTATCGCCGGTAATCATTACATTAAGGTTGGGAGGCAATTGCTCCTTTTCTTTCATGTTGGCTACAATAGTTTTAATTTTTGTAGCAGCTTCAATAAGGTTTTCGCCGGCACGCTTAATTATATTTATGGTTACTACATTTTTACCGTTAAGGCGTGCATAGCTTTCTTTTTCTTTTACGGTGTCAATTACCTGAGCTATGTCCCGCAAATAGGCCCAGCCACCTTGTGCACTGCTGCGTACTACAATATCCTTCATGCTTTTGGCATCGGTAAACTGGCCTTTTACTTTTAAGGTGCGTTCCATTGGCCCCACATCAATTTGTCCCACGGTGATGTCGTGGTTTTCACGGCTTATGGCGTTTTCAATATCCATAAAAGAGATACGGGTGGCTTCCATTTTATACGGATCTGCATTTACCTGTATTTCCCTTTCGGGTGCGCCAATAATTTCTGCACGGTTTATTTCGGGCAGGTTTTCAAATTCATCCTGCAGGTCTTCGGCATATTTTTTTAATTTAAGTCCGTCAAAATCCCCGCTGATATTGATGTACATTATCGGCATTTCGCTAAAGTCAAATTCCTTTGCCACTGGATCGGAAGTGAGGTCGTTGGGTAAATCAGATTTTGCCCTGTCTATGGCATCCTGAACTTTTTGTTTGGCTATTTCTGTTTTTACATCGGTGTCAAATTCAATAATGATGAGGCTGTAATCCTGCTGGGAAATACTGTTGATTTTATTCACTTTTGCGCCACTTATTGCTTTCAACTCTTTTTCTATGGGTTGGGTTACCAGGTTTTCAATATCTTTTGGCGAATTGCCTGCATAGATTGTGGTAACGCTAATGGTGGGTACAACAATATCGGGAAACTGCTCCTTGGGTAAAGTATTAAATTTAATGAGGCCGTAAGCGCAAATAATAATGGCAATTACATAAATAGCAACCCTGTTGTCAACAGACCAACTGGTTGGAGAAAATTCTTTAAATTTTTTGGAAATCCCCTCTGTTAGTTTCTTCATAAAAACTTTTTTATCAATTAGAATTCGTCATTAATTAGCATTGGTAATTACCTGTTGCCCTTCGTAGAGGTCCTGGTATCCTTCGGTAATAAGTTGTTCGCCGGCCGATAAACCAGTTTTTACTTCTACCATTTCTCCAAAGGCTTCGCCTATATTGATATTTCTTTTGCTTGCATACATTTGCCCGTTGCCGGATTTTTGTAATACATAAACGTACTTGCCTTTTTCATCGTTTTGAATGGTATTTACCGGAATTACAATAGCATTGGATGCCGTATAATCCTGTATTTTGATGATAGCGGTTTGGTTGGGTTTTAAGGCAGCATCCCTGGGTAATTTTGCTTCGGCCACAAAGCCTATCATATTATTTGCAATAGACTGGCCTAGGTAGGAGATGCTGCTGTTAAAGGTTTTGTTTACATCGGGTAGGGTAATTACCACCGGTGTGCCGGTGTGGAGTTTGTTGATGTAATTTTCGGCAATTGTTGTAACGGCTTTAAGGCTGCTGGTATTTACAATTTTTATTTGCGGCTGGCCCTGGGCGTTCATGCCGCTGAAAATTTCCCCTACTTTAATATTCACTTCATCGGCAATACCGCTTACATCACTCACTACATTTGAAGTATTCAATTGTTCCTGGGCAACTTTAATTTGTTCGTTGGCAGCGCCTAATTGGTTTTCGAGGCTCTCTACATTTGTTTTGGCGGTAATGAGCTGTACTTCGGTGCCAATGCCTTTGTCCCACAGATTTTTTTGTCGCTGGTAAACATTTTTGGCAAATGCCAGTTGTGTTTTAATGCCATCGGTTTGGCGACGTGCGGCAGTAACCGACTGGCGCAGGATGGCATCATCCAGTTTTAATAAAAGCTGCCCTTTTTTTACCGCCTGGCCTTGCCTTACATACATGGCTTTTACCTGCGCTGGGCCCATTCTTGGCGTAATTGCAGAAATATTTTCGGCATCTATTTTTCCCCTTAGCTCAATATAATGCTGAAAGTTTTGCACTGCAACTGGCGCTACTGCAACCAGCTTTGCATATTTTTCCGATGCGTCACTTGTATCCAGTAAAGCCAGTTCCTCTTCCAGTTTTTTAATTTCCAGGTCGTTTTTTTCCTGTGCTTTCTTAAGTTTTGCCAGTGTTGTTTTTTTGTCGTTTATACCAGCGTTGTTTTCTTTAGGGCTTTTATTGCCGCAGGAGCCGGCAGCCAGCAGCAAAACAACAACCCCAATTATTTTTGTTAGTTTTTTCATGTAAATAGTAATTGAAATATTTTTAGTTGAGTAATTATAATTTGCCGCTTGCTTTAAGGTAGTCAATACGGGCAATAATGGCATCGTAAAGTGCGCCGTAATAATTATTTTGCGCAACCTTAAGTTCCGATTGAGCATTATAAATTTCCTGGTGGCTACCCAGGCCTTGTTCGTATTTTAGTTTTGTGCTGGTATAAACTTTTTCGGCAAGTTGCATATTTTGTTTTTGTATATCCATTGTAATAAGGGCAGATTTAATTTTAGTACGTGCCTGCTCCACATCATTATCAATAGACGCTTTCATTTGCTCCAAACTGTTATTGGTTTTTTCTAAAGCATATTTGGCTTGGTTTATCTTGCTTTTTTTGGCAAAACCGTCAAATAATGTAAAGGATACATTGAGCCCAACCATTGAAGTGGTAAACCATTTTTTATCGGCAAAAAAATCAAATTTTGTGCGCTGTGCATTTTTTTGATAACTGGCAAATGCAGACAGGGTAGGGATATAACTCAACTGGTAACGCCTTATATTATATTGGTTCAACTGCTTTGATACGTTGAGCAATTGCACTTCTTTACGGCTATTGTAATCAAAAGCGCTATCAAGCAGGTTTTCTTTGAGCAGGTCAACCGTTAATGAATCGGTGAGTACCAGGGAATCTTTTTGTGGCAGGTTCAATAAAAATTTTAATGCATTATTGCCGGCATTCAACTGCCATTGTGCTTTTTCTTTTTCGGTAAGCATATTGTTGAGCAATACATTCACTTTATCTACATCCAGCCTTTCTGCAAAGCCGTTTTTAAAAATTTCCCGGGTATTATCCAGCAATTTTTGGGTGGTGAAAATATTGGCGTCAATGGATGTAATTTGTTGTTTGCCCACTACCAGCTGGTAATAGATTTTCTCTACATTCATTTTAATTTGCTCCTTGGTTAATTCTGCCTGTAGGCCTGCAAATTTTAATGTGGCATCCCTTGCCTGCAGGCCTACAAAAACCTGGCCATCAAATAATATCTGGCGTACATCAATACCACCGCTGGTATTATACTTGGTACCAAACTGTACAGGCATAAAAGTACCGGGCTGGCCGCCAAAAAATTCAGCAGGTATAAGGCTTGTAGGTATTTTTAAATAATCGGTAAACTGTCCGCTGGTACTTATTTGCGGTAGAGCAATAGCCACAATTTCATTATTTGCCTGTTGCTGAATTTTATAATCGAGCAAGGCGTTTTTTACCGTTACACTATTTTGCAAGGCATAAGCAACTGCCTGCTGCACAGAAAATTCATGCTTTTTTTGTGCAATAGCTGTTACAAAAAAACCCAATAGTAATAATGGGAGCGGTACGGCTTTTTTAAAAAATAATCTCTTCATTTAGTGGAACTTAATTTTTTTTCTTTTGTTTTTTTTGCTGCGCCAGGTAATTCACCAGTAATTCGTATCCTTTTGCTGTTACCAGCCCAAATAAAAAATTTCTTAAAACTTCCAGTTGAATATCCAATTGGCTATCGCTAAAGTTGGTCCTAAACTCCGGGTTAAACAGTATCATAATACTTTCCACCCTGAACTTTGCTAATATTTCTGCATTGATATCCGGCCGGTAAAGTTTTTCTTTTTTACCCCTTTCTAAGTTTGATTTAAATACGTTAAACAAAAATTGGTCCTTATGTTTTTTAAATTTTAAAAAAACTTTTGGATGATATTTTTGCAGGTCGTTGAGCAGCGAAGGGTTAATAGTAGGGATGAGGCTTTGAAGCATGGTCATTGCCAAAATCACTTCATGGATGGCATTTTCTGATTGGGTTACTTCGCAATTGCAGTCTTTCTCATTTTTGTTCAGCATTTCGGTAATAATTTCCCCTACCAGTTCTTCTTTATCTGTATAATGCAGGTAAATTGTTTTTTTACTCATGCCCAGGTGAGCGGCAATATCGTCCATGCTCATGCTGCGCAGGCCATATTTCATCAAAAGCATGCCTGCTTCAGCTTTTATCCTTTGCCGGGTATCTGAAATATCAAAATTCATGCTGCAAAACTAAGAAAACTTATTTTGTAAAAAAAGTTTCCATCCTTTTTATTTACCATTCATCCTGTTTTTGCTATGGAATTGGGTGAACCCTATACGCTTTTTTGCGTATTCTTTTTGATACCTGAGCAGGCGTTATTACTATCTTTGAATAAATAATTTTTTATGTCACAGCGCTTTTATTATACTAAAATTTTACAATATTTTTTGCAGGGCTTGCTCATTATTGCCCCTTTGGCCATAACCGTTTATGCTTTGTACTTTATTATAAGTACCATAGATAATTGGCTGCCTATATTTTCTTATACCAATGAAAAAGGCCGGGTAATTGTGCAAAACTATGGCCTTGGTTTTTTAATAATTTTGCTGGCAATAATTGCTATTGGTTATTTTAGTTCGTTTTTTATTACCGGCAGGCTCATTAATTTTATGGACAGGGTAATGGAACGTACCCCGGGCATTAAGCATATTTACACTACCACCCGTGATTTTGTAGAAGCTTTTGCAGGCGACAAGAAAAAATTTACTTTTAACGTATTGGCCAATATAGATGATACGGATGTATGGCGTATGGGTTTTGTAACCCGGGAAGACATGGCCGAATTTGGTTTCCAGGATTATGTGGCGGTATATATCCCCATGGCTTATTCCGTTGCCGGGCATGTATATGTAATTCCCAAAAGCAGGATAAAACCTATTACCCATATTACCAGCGCCCAAACGATGAAGTTTGCCGTAAGCGGCGGCGTTACCACGGTTGATGAAGTGGAAACAAGGGTTTCGTAAAAAAGAGTTATTTTTATTAATTGTTGCTGGCAAAAAAATTGTTTACGAATGAAAAAAATTTTTGTTTCAGGTATATTGACGCTGCTGATGCTTGTGGCTTATTTGCCAGCCTATTGCTGGGGATTTTGGGCACATCAAAAAATTAATTACTTCGCAGTATTTTCTTTACCGCCGGAAATGATGGTTTTGTTTAAACCTAATATCACTTTTATTAGCGAACATGCTGTAGACCCCGATAAAAGGCGCTACGCCGTTGCCGGCGAAGGACCAAGGCATTATATTGATATTGACCATTGGGGAGAATACCCTTATGATTCACTGCCGAGGAAATGGAAAGATGCCGTGGCAAAATATTCGCTGGACAGTATTACCACTTATGGTATTGTACCCTGGCATGTACAGGTAATGCTGGGCAGGTTAACAGATGCTTTTAGGGATAAAAACTTTAGCGGTATTTTAAAAAACAGCACCGAACTGGGCCACTATATTGCCGATGCACATGTTCCTTTACATGCCAATACCAACCACAACGGGCAATATACTAACCAAAAAGGCATACACGCCTTTTGGGAAAGCAGGGTTCCGGAATTATTGGCCGAAAAATATTTTGACTTTTTTGTGGGCAAGGCCCAATACATAAAAAACCCAGGGGAGTATATTTGGGCAAGAGTTTTAGAGAGTGCAAAAGCAAGCGATAGCGTTTTATCTATTGAAAGGGAACTCACCAAACAATTTTCGGAAGACCAAAAATATTCATTTGAAGAACGCAACGGAGTAATCATCAGGCAATATTCAACTGCATTTTCAAAGGCATACGATGCAAAAATGGATGGCATGGTAGAGCGCCGTATGAAACAGGCAATTTTTACCATTGCCTCCTTTTGGTACACGGCATGGGTAAATGCAGGCCAGCCCGATTTAAAACCCATCAGCAAACAAAAATTTTCTGAAGCAGATGTTAAAGATTTTGAAAAACTCAACAGTGAATGGTCGCCAGGCAAAAAAATGATAGGTAGGCAGGAAGAAGATTTTTAACCTGCAGTTCCATTTTCCTGGTTTTCTTCAAAACCCCATCTTCAATTTATTTTTACAGTATGAAAATTTTATGGCGATACCTTAAACCACATAAGTGGCTGGTATTGGTAACCCTGTTAATGGCAGGTATCAATACAGGTTTTTCCCTGGCAGATCCTATTTTGTTTGGTAAACTGGTGAACCTGGCAGCCGACCATTTTTCGGGGGTTGATGGTTTATCAAACGATCAGTTTTTTTGGACCTTTCATAAAATTACCCGTAAAGACGTACCCTATTGGGAATTAGGCGTTTTTGTAATTATTATTTTTTCTATTTCAGTGGCAATGATCAGCCGTATTGCCAAAGCATTTCAGGATTATTTTTTAAATGTTATCATTCAAAAATTTGGCGCTGATGTTTTTACCGATGGGTTAAAAAAAGCCATGAAACTGCCTTACCAGGATTTTGAAGACCAGATAAGCGGGGAAACACTTTCCATTCTTACCAAAGTAAGATCCGATACCGAAAGATTTATGATAAGCTTTATCAATGTTCTTTTTGGCGTTTTTGTGGGTATTGTATTTGTGTTTGTATATGCCGCTTTATTTATACACTGGCTGGTACCGGTGGCTTATCTTGTTGGTATTTTTATGCTTTCTTTTATTACCGGTAAGCTGAGTAAAAAAATTAAGGTAATCCAAAAAAATATTGTTAATCAAACAACGGCACTGGCTGGCTCTACAACCGAATCGCTTAGGAATATAGAACTGGTTAAAAGCCTGGGCCTCACAACGCAGGAAGTAGACCGGCTCAACAAAAATACTTATAAAATTTTAGCACTGGAACTTACCAAGGTAAAGCGCATACGCAGCATTAGTTTTGTGCAGGGAACCCTGGTAAATACGCTAAGGCAGGTAATTTTATTTATTTTAATGTGGCTCATTTTCAGGCACCAAATGGATGCCGGGCAACTGGTAACCATGCAGATATTTTCTTTTTTTGTTTTTGGGCCCTTGCAGGAAATCGGCAATATCATCCTTTCTTACCGTGAAGCAGAAGCATCGTTGCAAAATTTCGACAGGCTCATGAAAAAAGAACCCGAGCCCGAAGCCGCCCATCCACAACAGCTAGGAGAAATAAAAGAACTGGAATTTTTAAATGTAGCTTTTCAGCATAAAACCGCTGCACAAAAAGCCATAGATAATATCAGTTTTAAAGTAAGCATAGGTGAAACTATTGCTTTTGTGGGTCCAAGCGGCAGCGGCAAATCTACCTTAATGAAGTTGCTTGTAGGCTTGTACCGGCCACAACAGGGAAAAATTTTATATAACGGTTTAGATGAAACCGCAATTCGCTTTGATGACTTGCGCAACCAAATTGGATTTGTAACACAGGATACCAACCTGTTTAACGGAACCATAAAAGATAATTTATTATTTGTAAAACCCGGCGCCAGTGAGGCAGACTTAAATGAAGCGCTTGAAAAAGCAGCCTGTACCAATTTAATGGCCCGTGCCGAAAAAGGCCTGGAAACTATGATTGGTGAAGGCGGTTTAAAACTAAGCGGCGGTGAAAAACAACGCTTGTCTATTGCCCGTGCCTTATTGCGCAAGCCCAGGGTTTTACTTTTTGATGAAGCCACTTCTGCATTGGATTCCCTCACGGAAGAAGAAATTACCAATACCATCCGCAACATCTCCGAATTAAAAAGCCAGGTTACCATTTTAATTGCCCACAGGCTGAGTACTATAATGCATGCCGATAAAATTTTTGTACTGGAAAAAGGCGAAGTGGAAGAAATAGGCACCCATGAAGAATTGCTGGATAAAAAAGGGTTGTATTTTGCCATGTGGCGCCAGCAAATTGGTGAAAGAAAATATAGTTTAATTAAACAATCAGGTTCACTCAACTCCTTTATATGACAGCAATTGAAATTTTGGGCCTTGTTGCAGGCACCATTACCTCCATTACTTTTTTGCCACAAGTTATTCGTATTTGGAAAACCAAATCGGCAAAGGATTTATCTATAAATATGTTATTATTGCTCATGGTGGGTGTAAGTATGTGGCTTGCTTATGGTATTTTTCAAAAAGATGCCGCAATTATTTATACCAATAGCATGGTTTTATTAATGGGTTTGCTGATGTTGTATTTTAAATTTAAATTTAAGTAGATCAATGGCCGAAGAAAAAAAGCCGAAGCCAAATTATTATTGGAGCATACTGGTAATGACCTGCCCCAGATGCAGGCGTGGACCTTTGTTTATTTCAAAAAATGCTTATTCAAAACTTACCATGGGCAATATTTTAAATATGCCCGAAACCTGCGCCGAATGTGGCCAGCGTTTTCACCTGGAACCTGGGTTTTGGTATGGAACGGGTTATGTGAGTTATGCATTAACGATAGTATTTTCAGCGGTATCTTTTATTCTTTGGTGGTTAATCATTGGCTTTTCATTGGATGATTACCGGTTATTTTATTGGCTGATAGCAAATGCCGTTTTATTAATAGTATTGCAGCCCTGGCTTATGCGGTTGAGCCGTAGCGTTTACCTGCGCTTTTTTATTACTTATGACGAAGAGTATGAAATTACCCAGCCCAAAGTATATTCTTAAAGGGAAATAATTTTCTAATAATCGGCTTTGCGAAATTTACTAATGGCTATTCAATATTTTCTATAATGCCTGCAATGCCTTGTCCACCACCAACACAAGCGGTAACCATACCATATTTTTTCTTCAGCCTTTTCATGTCATTAATAAGTTGAATGCTAAGCTTGCAGCCCGTACAACCCAACGGATGGCCCAGTGCAATGGCACCGCCATTTATATTTACAATAGATGGGTTGAGTTTAAGTTCCCTTATTACCGCTAAAGATTGTGAAGCAAATGCTTCATTGAGTTCAATTAAATCTATATCGTTTAGCGATATACCCGCTTGTTTTAATACTTTGGGAACTGCAGCAATTGGCCCTATTCCCATTATTCTCGGGTGCACACCTGCGCAGGCAGAGTTTACCAGCCTTGCAATGGGCTTTAAACCAAGTTCAGTAATCATCCTTTCGCTCATTACAATTACAAAAGCAGCGCCATCGCTGGTTTGCGATGAATTACCGGCAGTAACTACACCACCTGCAGCAAATGCCGGTTTTAATTTTGCAAGTCCTTCAACTGTTGTATCTCTTCTTACGCCTTCATCAGTATCTACTATATAGGACCTTGTTTTGCGTTTGTTCTTTTCATCTACATAAACTTCTTCAACTGTAATAGGAAGTATGCCGCTTTTAAAAAAACCTTCATCAATGGCCTTGGCTGCTTTCACATGGCTATTATAAGCAAAGGCATCCTGGTCTTCACGGTTAATTTTATATTCTTTTGCTACTGCTTCGGCTGTAAGCCCCATGCTTAAGTAATAATCGGGTTCATCTATGGCAATTTCATAACTGGGTACGGTTTTCCATCCTGCAGTGGGTACAAGGCTCATACTTTCTGTCCCTCCTGCAATAATACATTCTGCCATTCCGCTCCTGATTTTTGCAGTTGCCATAGCAATGCTTTCAAGGCCGCTTGCACAATAGCGGTTAATGGTAATTCCGGCTGTATCAAAGCTTACGGCTTTTGCCGCTATAATACGG
The DNA here is from genome assembly GCA_016699815.1 of Chitinophagaceae bacterium. Classification (NCBI taxonomy): domain Bacteria; kingdom Pseudomonadati; phylum Bacteroidota; class Chitinophagia; order Chitinophagales; family Chitinophagaceae; species Chitinophagaceae bacterium. The sequence continues at coordinate 1,939,970 of CP065012.1, forward strand.
CCTACCTGTAAACCTTGTTCGGCTTCAGGAACCGCATTACCCACTATTACATCATCTATCCTTTTGGTTTCAAGTTGCGGTACCGTTGCCAGTAATCCTTTTATAACTTCTACGGCAAGGTTATCGGGCCTGGTAAACCTAAAGCCTCCTTTTTTACTTTTTCCAACTGCTGTTCTATATCCGGCAACTATATATGCTTCCTGCATTGTATGGTTATTTTAAAAGTTAAGAATTGATGCAAAAAAAATAATTTCCCTAAAAATGGTTGTTTATGCAACTTTATTAACCAAAAGTAAGGCAATTATCATAAATAAAAAAGCGGCAAACAGGGTTCCATATATACCGGCCATCATTCTATATTTTATGCAAGCAAATGGTTTAGGTTAACTTTGGCACATGTATCAATTATTGAGGAGCGTTTTGTTTTTGATGGAAGCTGAAAAGGCGCATTATTTTTCCATGAACTCCTTAAAACTTTTTTGCCGCTTCCCTTTTTTAAAAAAAATTATCAGCAATAATTTTAAACCGGCAGATAAACCTGTGAAATTTTTAGGGATGCAATTTAAAAACCCGGTAGGGCTGGCAGCGGGGTTCGATAAAAATGCAAAATACTTATGTGATTTGGAAGCGTTGGGTTTTAGCCATGTGGAAATTGGAACCGTAACGCCGTTGCCCCAGGCAGGCAACGATAAACCCAGGTTGTTCAGGTTGCCCAATGATAAAGCGCTCATCAACCGCATGGGCTTTAATAACGATGGCACAAAAGCTATGGTAAGCAGGCTGCAATTATGGAAGGAGAAGCAACGCCTTAAGGGATTTAATGATACGGAAAACCGTATGATCATTGGCGGAAATATCGGTAAAAATAAAGCTACGCCAAATGAGCAGGCATGGATGGATTTTGAGAAATGTTTTGTTGCACTGCACCCTTATGTAGATTATTTTGTAGTAAATGTAAGCAGCCCCAATACACCCGGCTTAAGGGAGTTGCAGGAAAAACATTCATTGCGAAAAATTTTCACTACGCTACAAGGCATCAATAATTCGCAGGCTGTACAAAAGCCCATACTTTTAAAAGTAGCGCCTGATTTATCCATTGAACAGGTAGACGATGTGGTAGATCTTGCTTTGGAAATTAAAATTGACGGGTTGCTCATAAGCAATACAACGCTTGACAGGAGCTGCCTTAGCGATGCATCAAAATTAATTGCACATAAAGCAGGCGCAGGCGGACTAAGTGGCTTGCCCGTAAAAAGTAAAAGTACACAACTATTAAAATACATTGCTCAGAAAACCGTTGGGCAAATTCCCCTTATAGCCAGTGGTGGCATTTTTACGGCTGCAGATGCCCAGGAAAAACTAAACGCAGGCGCTTCTCTTGTGCAGGTGTGGACAGGGTTTATTTACGAAGGGCCGGGCATTGTAAAAAATATAATGAAAAATTTATGATTAAATTTTACCCAATTATTGAAAATATTTTTTTAAACAATTAAAATTTTTAAAACATGAGTGAAGAAAAAAAAGAAGAGGGCTTTTTTGATAAAGTAAAAAGCCAGTTCAACGAGTTAAAAGATAAGGCAGAAGATGCCTGGGATAAAGTGGAAGATAAAGCCGAAGAGGTTTGGGATAAAGTAGAAGACAAAGCAGAAGCTGCCTGGGATGCAACAAAGGAAAAAGCGGCAGGCTTAAAAGACAATATCAAAGAAAAATACAATGAACTCACCGGCGATGAAAATGAAGAAGAAAGCGAAGCCGGAAAAGCTTAATAAAAATAACCTCACCATAAATCTTTATTACGGACATTGGTGAGGTTTTTTTTTCTTGAAAAAAATTATTCTGCTATTTCTATTTTCATACGTACATCTGCAAGTGGCCTGTCATGGCTATCCCTGGGTACATTGGTAATTTTACCAATTACTTCAATGCCTTTTTCCACTTCTCCAAATACGGTATAATTCTGGTCTAGAATGGGTGTACCGCCAATTGTGGTATAAATTTTACGTTGTTCAGGGGTATATTTAATACCATAATACTGTTCAATCTGGTTTAGCTCGGCATCGGTACTTACTTTACCTTCTACCAAATAAAACTGGCAGGCGCTGCTGGCTTTTGCAGGGTTATTATCCCTTGCTGCTGCAATCACACCTTTTTTGTGAAAATAATTGCTGTTGAATTCTGCAGGTATCCTTGGCATATCTGCACCACCTCCACCCAGCAAGGTGCCTGGTGTTGCGTTTTTGCTCAATGGATCGCCGCCTTGTATCATAAACTGCGGTATTACCCTGTGAAACAAAAGACTGTCGTAAAAACCTTCCTTCACCAGTTTTACAAAATTATCCCTGTGTAGTGGCGTGCTATCGTATAATTTTAAAATAATAATGCCTGAATCTGTAGTTATTTTTACTCTGATGCATTTATCTGTTTCCATGCTTATATCTTTTTTATTTTGAGAGGCAATAGTATTAGGTAGTTTTTTTGCTGCCTTCATTTTTTGGTTTGAATTGTTTGCAGTACCTGTTTTTGGAGGCTGTGCATTTACATAAAAAGTTGACACAAGGGAAAATGCTGTTAAAAATGCAATTTTTTTCATTAATCAATTAAAGTTTAAGGTTTGAAAATACAGTAAAACATGGTCTTTAAGAAAATTTTCTTGTTCTATCATATTAAATTCCGGCAAAGCTTTTGCTTGCTTAAAATGTGGCCACCCTTCATCATCATGCCCTTCAAGAAGGTAATAACCGCTTTGCATTAAAATGGTACAAACGGCAATGTGCATCAGGTCTTGCTTTTCTTCTTTGCTGTATTCTGCCCGGCCTTTACCCAGTTCCTGAATGCCAATTAAAAGCAATACGCCATTCATATCCGGTTTAATACCAAATTTTTCTTTAAGTTTTATACGCAATTTCAACCAGCGTACCTGAAGATCTTCGCCCAAATGTTGCATTGCCTGCAAAAGTATAACCTTAGTTTCAAATTGCTCAATGTTGTTTGTAAAATGAATGATAAAGTGATTAACCCCACAACTAAAGCCAGAGGGTAATATTTATTTTCTGCTGATCATAGCCGCAAAACCTATAAAAGCGGCATTAATCTTATCTTTGCCGCCTTAAAAAGTACAGGAATACATGTTGCAAATAAATTTTATAAGGCAAAATGCAGCCGAAGTAAAACAAAGGCTTGGAGTAAAGAATTTTTCAAAAATTCATTTGGTAGATGACCTATTAAACCTGGATGGCGATTTGCGTAAGCAAAAAGCCGAAACCGAAAACTTGCAGGCAGCCATGAACCTTGCATCAAAGGAAATTGGCATTTTAATGGGTAAGGGAGAAAAGGATGCTGCAGAAAAAAAGAAGCAGGATGTTGCCCAAAAAAAAATTGAATTGGCCGAGTGCAGGAGCAAATTAGAAGAACTGGAAATAAGGTTTAATGAAATATTATTGCAATTGCCCAACCTTCCTCACCCTACAGTTCCTAAAGGCAAATTGGCAGATGATAATGAAACAGTAAAAGAAGCGGGTGAAAAACCACTATTGGATAAAGCTGCAAAGCCACACTGGGATTTAATAAAAGAGTATGACCTTATAGATTTTGAAACCGGTGCAAGGCTTACGGGCAGCGGGTTCCCATTGTACAAGGGCATGGGTGCAAAGCTGCAAAGATCTTTAATACAGTTTTTTTTAGAGTATAACACTAAAGCAGGCTATACCGAGTATGCCCCGCCGTTAATGGTAAATGAAGCTACCGCATATGGCACAGGCCAGCTGCCCGATAAAGAAGGGCAAATGTACCATATTACCGAAGATGGTTTTTATTTGATACCCACTTCCGAAGTGCCGCTAACAAATATATATGCCGATAAAATTATTAAAGAAGATGAGTTGCCTGTAAAAATGACCGCCTTTACCCCATGCTTCAGGAGAGAAGCCGGAAGTTTTGGTGCCGATGTAAGAGGCCTTAACCGCCTTCATCAGTTTGACAAAGTAGAAGTGGTGCAATTGGTACACCCGGCAAAAAGTTACAATGTGCTGGAGCAAATGGTTGCCCATGTTGAAAGTTTATTGGTTCAACTGGAATTACCTTATCGTATCCTGCGCTTATGCGGTGGCGATATGAGTTTTACCTCTGCACTTACCTACGACTTTGAAGTATATAGCGCCGCACAGCAAAAATGGCTCGAAGTTAGTTCGGTGAGCAATTTCGAAACTTTTCAAACCAACCGTATGAAAATACGTTTTAAGAATACAGAAGGTAAAACAGAATTACTGCATTCGCTCAATGGCTCTTCATTGGCCCTGCCCCGAATTGTGGCAGCGTTATTAGAAAACAACCAGGCTGGGGATTACATCAACCTTCCAAGGGCTTTGCACCAGTATTTTGGGGCAAAAAAAATTGAGAAACCTTAAATTTTCCAGGCAGTTTATTATATTTTTTATTCAAAAAAATATTAAATTTGTTGCTTATAAAATATATTTACTAGTATGAAATTAATTGCTTTATTAATAACTTCTGCATTCGTTTTCTTATTCAGTTGCTCGCCCAAAACCACGCCTACAGGTACAACTATAACTATTCCTAAGTTAACTACAGAAGCCGCTGCCGGTTTGGTAATTTATACCGCAAAATGCGGCAAGTGCCACGAACTTAAAAAAGTTGATAACTATACTGCTGCGGAGTGGGTGCCTATTTTGGATGCCATGGCGCCAAAAGCAAATTTAGACAGTACTGAAAAAGCCAATGTACATGCTTATGTGCAGGCGCTTGCCAAAGCCGGATAATACTGCACAACCTTTTTTGTTGCCAATAATTTAATTTCTGTTAAACCTGGCAATTTATTTTGAGTCTCACTCAGGATAATTGTACATTGTATTGCAGTAAAAATTAGATTTATGGCTTCCAATCGTATAAAAAACCAGCACCTTCTTTGGCGTGCAGGCTTTGGGCCCATGGCAGAAAACTCCGCCAGCCTGGAAAATTTTTCTACCGAAAAACTCTGGGAAGTCCTCATACAAACATCTGCAAAAAAGCCACAAAAAATCGAAGTGGCACGTAGCCTTTCAGATGGGTTGGTAAAAGGTGTTGGCGAAATTATTCGTATGGAAAAGCCTGCCGACGAAAAAAAAGCCATCAAAAAAAAGCGCCGCCAGGAAAACAAGGAAGGCATTGCAAGCTTAAACCTTATGTGGCTCGATACCATGATTAACAGTGAGGCGCAGCTAAGGGAGAAAATGAGTTTTTTCTGGCACGGCCACTTTGCCACAAGGGTTATTAACAGTTATTTTCAACAAGAACTCCTTCATATCATTAGAGAAAATGCATTGGGAAATTTTGGCGAATTGCTTAGGTCTGTAAGTAAATCGCCTACCATGCTGCAATTTTTAAATAACCAGCAAAATAAAAAAAGCCATCCCAACGAAAATTTTGCACGGGAAGTAATGGAACTCTTTACCATGGGCCGGGGCAACTATACCGAAGACGATATTAAAGAAGCTGCACGTGCTTTTACCGGGTGGGGTTTTAATATGCAGGGCGAATTTGTTTTCAGGCGCCAGTTTCACGATGAGGGTAAAAAAACTGTGCTGGCAAAATCGGGAAATTTTGATGGCGATGATGTATTAACCATTTTATTAAGTAAAAGAGAAACCGCAGAATTTATTACCCGTAAAATTTACCGCTTTTTAGTAAATGATAATGTAGAGGAAAGCAGAGTAAAAAGCCTTGCGGCAGATTTTTATGATTCCGGTTACGAAATTTTGCCCTTGTTACATTCCATGGTTACCTCCGATTGGTTTTATGATGAAAAAAATATTGGCAGCAAAATAAAATCTCCCATAGAATTGCTTGCAGGCATACGCCGTTACCTGCCCATGAGCCTTGATAATGATGAAGCCCAAATGCTTTTTCAAAAAGTTCTGGGCCAGGTTTTATTTTATCCGCCAAATGTTGCCGGCTGGCCAGGCGGTATGTCATGGATTGACAGTACAAGCCTCATGGTGCGCCTCCAGGTTCCGCAGGTGTATGCTGCTAAAGAATCTATTTTGCTAACTCCCAAAATAGATGACGATGTTGCCATGGGTTCCAAAATGGAAGAAACGGTGCGTATCAACAGGAACAAAGCTTATGTAAACAGGGGAGGTGCGGCAGATATTGAGTGGAACTTAATTTTCACGGCTTTTGAAAAAGTAAAAAGGCCCAGCCTGGTAAACGCAATCAGCAATTCTTTGGTTCAATCAACAAAAAGCGTAAACCCGGATATAATTACCCGCTATTCCGATGGATCTTCAAGAGAAGCGTTTATTAAAAGCGCTGTAATTAATATTATGAGTACACCCGAATACCAAATGTGTTGATAATTGTAAAAGTCTTTTTTAAAATATAATAATATGTTGTTTAAAAGAAGAGAATTTATACAATCAGGCTCATTGGCAACCGCCTCTTTAATGTTTCCAAAATTTTTGAAAGCATTTGAGCATAAAAATCTTGTACCGCCCGGCAATAAAGTGATGGTAGTGATTCAGTTTAGCGGGGGAAACGATGGTTTGAATACCGTAATTCCTATTAATAACGATATTTATTATAAAGAAAGGCCAAGGCTGGGGATACAAAAAGCAGATGCTTTGCAAATAACTACGGATGCCGGCTTAAACCCTGCACTATCAGCCTTTAGAGAATTGTACGATAATGGCAACTTGTCAATTTTAAATAGTGTGGGTTATCCCAATCCCGACAGGTCCCATTTCCGCAGCATGGATATTTGGCAAAGCGCCAGCAATGCAAATGATTATATCAATACCGGTTGGGTGGGCCGCTACCTCGATGCACAATGCAGCGGATGCGACAAACCTACGCAGGCTGTGGAAATTGATGATATGCTAAGCCTTGCTTTAAAGGGCAACAAACAAAAAGGATTGGCATTTACCGATCCCCGACGCTTATACAGCAGCAGTAATGAAAGTTTTTATAAAGAAATAAGCAAAGAGCATGTAAACAGCGAAGCAGCAGTGGATTATTTGTATAAAACCATGGGCGATACTATTAGCAGCGCCAATTATATTTTTGAGCAAAGTAAACTAAGGCCAAGTTCTGCATCTTATCCATCAACAAAATTAGCAGCCAATCTCAAAACCATTGCCTCGCTTATAATGAGTGATATCAATACTAAAGTGTACTATGTTTCCCTGGGAAGTTTTGATACGCATATTAACCAGGCTGCACAGCAAACCAGGTTGTTTACAGAGCTTAACGATGCCATTAAAGCATTTACTGGCGACCTTAAAAAGAACAACCGCTTTGAAGATGTTCTTATCATGACTTTCTCCGAATTTGGGAGAAGGGTTTCGCAAAATGCCAGCAACGGCACCGATCACGGCACGGCAAATAATATGTTTTTTATTGGAGGCGATTTAAAACAAAAAGGATTGATCAATACCATGCCCAACCTTGCCGATTTAAATAGCGGCGACCTCAAGCACCAGGTAGATTTTAAGGCTGTGTATGCAACCTTACTTAATAAATGGTTGCAGACAGATGACGAAGCTATACTGGGCAAAAATTACCAGCACCTCGATTTTATTTAAACTTCAGGAATAATTAAAAATTCATGTCGTCAAAACGGCCGTCGTTCATGCTGCTTTCTTTATTGATATAAAGTTTAGCCGCATCATCTCCGCTTCCACCAGATACGGGTTTCCAGTTTCCACTCTTTGGCATTGAACCACCCTGGCTGTTGCCATCGTTATCGTTTTCAATAAATTTTTGAATATGCAGCAAGGCCTTAAGCTTTATTAACTCAAGGCTTCCATTACGGTGCTTGGCAATTTTTACATGTGTTTCCCCTTTATTGTTTTCGCCAAATTCATTGGCAGTAATATCATAATATTCCGGCCGGTATAAAAACATTACCATATCTGCATCCTGCTCAATGGCACCGGATTCACGGAGGTCGCTCAGTTGGGGCATTTTATTGCCTTCTTTACGTTTTTCTACTTCCCTGCTTAATTGAGATAAGGCAATAATAGGAATTTGTAATTCCTTGGCAAGGCCTTTAAGGTCCCTGGAAATCCGGCTTATTTCCTGCTCACGGTTGGCATTTCTATCGCCGCTGCCACTCATCAGTTGCAGGTAATCTATTATTATTAAGCCTACATTATGTTTGTTTTTCAGCCTGCGGCATTTTGCCCTTAGTTCAAAAATATTTAAGGCCGCAGTATCATCAATAAAAATGGGCGCTTTAGTAAGGCGGTTAATGCCTTTATCGTGGAGCTGTTTCATTTCATACTCTTCCAACTGGCCACGGGCAATTTTTTCCAGCCATATTTCACTTTCGGCGCTTAAAATCCTTTGTACCAACTGGCTGCTGCTCATTTCTAAGCTAAAGAAACCAACGGGAGTAGGTTTTGTAGGATGTAATGCGGCATTGCGGGCAAGGTTAAGCGCAAATGCCGTTTTACCAACCGAAGGCCTTGCAGCAAGAACAATAAGGTCGGTAGGTTGCCAACCGTAAGTAACTCTGTCCAGCGAAGCAAAACCTGTGGGCACACCGGTAATATCTTCCTGCCGGTTGCGCATATCTTCAATGCGCTTAATAGTTTTTACCAATACAGTTTCTATTTCATCAAAATTTTTGCGTAAATGGTTATTGGTTATGCCAAATAATTTGCTTTCGGCATCGTCCAGCATATCAAATACATCTATGCTGTCTTCATAAGCATCACCAATAATTTCGCCGCTTATGCGGATAAGCTCCCGCTGTATAAATTTTTGCAACACAATTCTGCTGTGTGCATCAATATTTGCCGATGATACAACCGCATTAGTGAGGCGGGTAACATAAAAAGCACCACCTACAATATCCAGCTCTTCTTTAAACTTTAATTCTTCAACAACGGTAAGTAAATCTATTTGAGAATTTTTACCGGCAAGAGATTGCATGGCTTTAAAAATCCTTTGGTGTGCATCTACGTAAAAACATTCGGGTTTAAGGATTTCAATAACCGTATCAAATGCCCCTTTTTCCAGCATGATAGCGCCAAGTATGGCTTCTTCTGCTTCTTTGGCTTGTGGCGGCACTTTTCCAAAAACCATACTTCCCAGGTCGGTTGAAGTTTTTCTTATTGATTTTCTGTCCTTATTGAGATTGGTAAATTCCATTTTTTTTTGCTTAACAGGTAATTTTCATTTGTTCTAAAACTGTACTCTTTCCACTCTTGTTTTCTGCTACGGCAGCTAAGGTAGCAGGTGTAAACTAATCTTATGGATTAAATAGTTATGCACAAAGCCTTTAATACTATGCTTTACCGCTTTATCCACAGAAATTCACAATAAAGTTAGTTTATTCACGGGTAACTAACAGGTTAATTCACATCTCCTATGCAATATAATTCGGGCAAGCCTGCTTTTTATTAACAAAATTAAACCACCAAATTTCTTTTTGTTCACCTGTTGTTTTAAATATTTTTTTTTGGATTGAGTAAAAATTATTTAAAGAGCAAACCAATGCAAATAAAATGACTTTTTGATGCATAAAATTCGTTATTCCTACATTTTGCAATACTTTATCTTTGCGGCTTAAACCATTAGTACGGTATGACTATTTCTTATAATTGGCTTTGTAATTATTTACCAGAAAAACCCCTGCCTGAAGCATTGAGCAAAATTTTAACGGCAATAGGTTTAGAAGTGGAAAGCCTTGAACTAAAAGAAAGCATTAAAGGCGGATTAAAAGGCCTGGTTACCGGGGAGGTATTAACCTGTGAAAAACACCCAGACGCAGATAAATTAAAATTAACAACGGTAAACACTGGTAATGGAACTGCATTGCAAATTGTTTGTGGCGCAGCAAATGTAGCTGCCGGCCAAAAAGTAATTGTAGCAGTTGCCGGCACCTGCATTTATCCTTTAGCCGGTGAACCATTTGTCATAAAAAAAACAAAAATACGTGGCATTGTAAGCGAAGGGATGATTTGTGCCGAAGATGAAATTGGGCTTGGGGAAAGCCATGATGGGATTATTGTTTTACCAGCCGGTACCGAAGTAGGAAAACCTGCAGCAAGTTTATACCACTTAAGCAGCGATTATATTTTTGAAATAGGCCTCACACCCAACCGTATGGATGCCATGAGCCACCTGGGCGTAGCAAGAGATGTATGCGCTTATTTAACGCACCACAACCGTAAAGAAGTTAAACCAAAACTTCCCTATAACCCATCATTTGCTCCGGATAGTGATGCCACAACTATAAGCATTAGCATCGAAAATAATGTAGATTGTAAACGTTATGCCGGCCTTTACCTTCAAAATATTACCGTAGGCGAAAGCCCCGATTGGCTAAAGCAAAAATTGCAAAGCATCAATGTAAAATCCATTAATAATATTGTGGATATTACCAATTTTATTTTGCATGAAACCGGACAGCCCTTGCATGCTTTTGATGCCGATAAAATTAACGGCAAATCTATTATTGTAAAAAGCGCCAAAGAAGGCGAAAAATTTATAACGCTTGATGGAAGCGAAAGAAAATTAAAAGCAAATGACCTGGTGATATGCGATGCACAAGGGCCTTTATGCATTGCCGGTGTATATGGCGGGTTAAATAGCGGCGTAGGCAATAGTACCAAAAATATTTTTTTAGAAAGCGCCTGGTTCAGCCCTGGAGCAATTAGAAAAACTTCGGTGGTACATGGGTTAAGAACAGATGCTGCAACACGATTTGAAAAAGGAGTAGACATTAGTAATACCGTGTTGGTATTAAAGCGTGCTGCAGAGTTAATAAAACAGGTGAGTGGCGCTACTATTGGTGCGGTAACAGATATTTATCCGCAACCCGTTGAAAATACAATTGTGCAATTAAAATACCATTACCTTAAAAAACTCAGCGGTAAAAATTATCATAGCGAAGCTGTAAAAAATATTTTAATGGCATTGGGTTTTGATGTTTTTAAAGATGCCATTGATGAATTGTGGGTGCAAGTACCTTATCATAAACCTGATATTACACTGCCTGCAGACCTTGTAGAAGAAATTATGCGTATTGACGGCCTGGATAATATTGAAATACCCGCTGCAATTACCATCACACCTTCGGCGGAACTTGGCGCAGAAAAAATGGCTTTTAAAGAAAAAACAGCCAACTATTTAACTGGCCTGGGTTTCAGAGAAATTTTTACCAATAGTATAACAAATAGTCATTATTATACCGCAGCGGAATTGGATACCGCAGTAAAATTAAAAAACAGTCTTAGCGCCGGATTAGATATCATGCGGCCCTCAATGCTCGAAACCGGCCTTGAAGTAATGGCATATAATATTAACCGAAAAATGCAGCGGTTAAAATTTTATGAATTTGGAAAAACTTACAGCAGCGCCGAAATGGGAAAGTATACAGAGCGCAACCATTTGGCCTTGTACATTAGCGGCGAACTTGCCGAAACGGGCTGGCAGCACAAATCCCCAAAAGTGGATTTTTATTACGTAAAAGCGGTTGCAGAAAAAATCATGACGCTTACCGGGGCAAAACGGGTTAGCTACGAACCCGCTGAGGCGCCTGGCTTTGATGAGTATATTTTAATAAAACAAAAAAATACCGTGTTGGGTAGTGCCGGAAAAATATCGGCAGCAAAAGCAGAAGCGCACCATATAAGCGAAAGTGTTTTTTATGCCGGCGTAAATTGGGATGAAATATTGACGCTTTTGCAAACCAATAAAATTATTTACCGTGCTATACCAAAATTTCCGGCCGTAGAAAGAGACCTGGCCTTGCTTGTAGATAAGCATATTGCTTATCATGAACTGGAAAAAGCGGTAGCAGAAGCAAATATAAACCGCCTGGTTTCTGTAAAACTTTTTGATGTGTTTGAAAGTGAAAAACTGGGCAATAATAAAAAATCTATGGCGGTAAACTTTACTTTTTGCGACGAAACAAAAACCCTTACCGATGCAGAGGTGGAAGAAATGATGCATCAAATCACTGGCTTGTACGAACAAAAACTCGGCGCCGAAGTAAGGAAAAAATAAAGGATCAATTTTTTTAGATAACAGTTTTTTAAAAGAATGACAACACAGGATTATATTAATTCCATTTCTACCAAAGTACAGCAAGTACTAAAGCGCTACGATTCTTTAAAAAAAGAAAACGCCGTTTTAAAGGAAAATTATGAAAAGCTAAAACTACAGCAGGAAGAATTAAAACAAAGGGTAGATGAAATGCGCCAGCAGGAACTCCTGCTCAAAGCATCGGCGGCCCCACTCAACCCCGAGGAAAAAAAAGAAATGGTTCAAAAAATAAATAGCTACCTGCGTAATATTGATAAATGTATTTCATTATTGGGTAAATAATTTTGTATGGCAGAAATGATACCGCTGAATATTGTAATTGGCGATCGCACTTACCGCATTAAAACGGAAGCTAAAGATGAAGAAGCAGTGAGGCAAACCCTAAAACTCATCAACGAAAAAATTATTGAGTTCAAAACACAGTTTGCCGGAAAAGATATGCAGGATTATATTGCTATGGTAATTATTTGGTATGCCACACAAACCCCGGCAAACCACTCAGCTGCAGCACAAAACAATCAACTTTTAGAAGGCCTTAAAAAACTTGAAGCACAAATAGATAAGTCTTTATAAAACAGACCTTCCATATTAATAAATTTTTGTATTTGCTGTTAGATTTATTTATTAATATAATAAATTATCGCTATCCCGTTCAAACTTCCTGAAAATTGGTATCTTCGCTAATAACCATCTCACTCTAAAAATATTATGGGTAAAGATTGGAAGAAATATAATAATAATCAGTTCAAACAACTAATAATCAATGGATTCAACGATAATTTATATCATCATCGGTGCAGTGGCCATAGTAGCGGGCATCTTGCTGGGTAAAGTAATTTTTGCCAAAAACACACAAAAAAATATTGAAGAGGCCGAAGCTCAATCACAAAAAATAATTACAGAAGGCAGGTCAAAAGCCGAAACTTTCAAAAAAGAAAAAGAACTGGAAGCAAAGGAAAGGTTTGTTCAATTAAAATCAGAACACGACAAAGATGTGCTGCAGCGCAACCAGAAAATTAATGAAGGAGAAAGCCGCATCCGGCAAAAAGAGCAAAGCCTAAATGCCAAAGAAGGCAACCTGGAAAAGCAACTTAAAGAAAACGATGCCATAAGAGAAAACCTGAACCGGCAAACAGAAATTGTAAACCTTAAGCGTACCGAACTGGAAAAGCACCAGGAAGAACATATCCGACGCCTGGAAAAAGTTGCCGGCTTAAGTGCAGAAGATGCCAAAACACAACTTATTGAAAGTTTAAAACAGGAAGCACAAACCCGTGCATTGGCGCTTCAACAGGAAATTATAGAAGATGCAAAGCAAAAAGCCAATAAAGAAGCCCGTAAAATTGTAATACAAACCATTCAGCGTACCGCAGCAGAGCAGGTAATTGAAAATACCATTACGGTTTTTAACCTGGAAAGCGATGAAATAAAAGGTTCTATCATTGGGCGTGAAGGCCGCAACATAAGGGCAATTGAAGCAGCAACGGGTGTTGACTTAATTGTAGATGATACCCCGGAAGCCATAGTGCTTTCCTCCTTTGATCCTTTGCGAAGGGAAGTTGCCCGCCTATCCTTGCAAAGGCTGGTATCCGATGGCCGTATACACCCTGCCCGTATTGAAGAAGTGGTGGAAAAAACCCGCCGCCAGCTCGATGACCAGGTGATGGACATTGGAGAAAGAACCGTAATAGAACTGGGCATACATGGCCTGCATAAAGAACTGGTAAGAATGGTAGGCCGTATGCGTTTTCGTTCTTCTTACGGCCAAAACCTGTTAATGCACAGCCGTGAAACGGCAAATCTTTGTGCAATAATGGCATCGGAACTTGGCTTAAACCCAAAGCTGGCAAAAAGAGCAGGTTTGTTGCACGATATTGGAAAAGTGCCCGATGAAGAAACCGAACTAAGCCATGCTTTACTGGGTGCAAAACTTGCCGAAAAATATGGAGAAAATCCGGCCGTGGTAAATGCCATTGGCGCTCACCACGACGAAATGGAAATGCAATATGTTATTTCACCTATCATACAGGCCTGCGATGCCATAAGCGGTGCAAGGCCTGGGGCAAGGCGAGAAATAATGCAGCAATACATTCAACGCATTAAAGATTTGGAAAACCTGGCGCTTGCCTATAATGGTGTAGAAAAGGCATACGCTATACAGGCCGGCAGGGAACTGAGGGTAATTGTAGAATCAGAAAAAGTGAGTGATGCCGATAGCGATAAACTAAGTTTTGAAATTGCCCAAAAAATACAAACCGAAATGACCTTTCCGGGCCAAATTAAAGTAACGGTAATACGGGAAAAAAGAGCGGTAAATATAGCACGATAAAATTGATGTATTTTTAAAATGGCCTTTGTTGAAAAGCAAAGGCTTTTTTATTATATGCAATTTGTTGGAACCAATCCTTGATTTTTTGTTTTAATTTTCAGCAATGGAGGAGCCACTATTACAACAATTAGCCACATTTTACCAAAAACCTTTTGCCAATCCAAAAGTATTTGGAACCGGCTTAATAAACCATACCTGGAAGCTAAGCGCCGGGCAGGATTTGCTTATCATCCAAAAAATTAATACCCATGTTTTTGAGCATCCCGGATGGATTGATGAAAATTTAAATATGCTTGCTAACTATTTCAGCAAGCATTTTCCAGGCTATTTGTTTACCGCCCCTTTGCAGGGAAAATACGGAAATTCGTTATATGAAATTAACAAAAGCTACTACAGGTGTTTTGCTTTTGTAAACAATTCGCATACGGTAGATGTGCTGCAAACCACAAACCAGGCTTTTGAAGCGGCAGCTCAGTTTGGAAAATTTACTGCATTACTCAATAATTTTGATGCAAACAAATTGCATATTACACTGCCCGATTTTCATAACCTTGCATTGCGCTACCAGCAATTTGAAAATGCCCTGAACAAGGGTAACCAGGCCCGAAAAGCAGGTGCAAAGGAGGAAATACTCTTTTTAATATCCCAAAAAAATATTGTGGAGCGCTGGCAAAATTTTATTGAGCATAAAGAGGCTGGGAAAAGGGTTGCCCACCATGATACTAAAATTTCCAATGTGCTTTTTGATGAAACCGAAAAAGGGATTTGTGTAATTGATTTGGATACTGTAATGCCGGGTTTTTTTATAAGTGATGTGGGCGATATGCTGCGTACTTATATTTGCCCTGTATCAGAGGAAGAAAAAGATTTGGATAAAATATTTGTGCGAAATGAATTTATACAGGCAATACAAGATGGATATTTCACCGAAATGAAACAATGCTTATCTCAATTTGAGCAAGATCATTTTTTGTTTTCCGGCGAATTTTTAATGTATATGCAGGCATTGCGCTTTTTAACTGATTACCTCAATAACGATATTTATTATGGCAAAAAATATGAAACACATAATTTGCTGAGGGCGCAAAACCAGGTACAATTGTTAAAAGAATTTCAGGTAAATCTTTAAGTTTATTTCTGCAAAAGCAATTTAGTATTAAGATGCAGGTAAAAAATTTTGTCATGAGCAGATCGCCACATTCACTTTTAAAATTCTTTTACAATTTTGCAGTGTAAACTCTTTTAATAATCTTCCTGCCCCACACAAAACAGTGGCTTTCTCGTTTTCCATTTTCCTCTTGTAAAATCGGGTATGGTTTGCAGTTTGCCGCCTTGTGCTATAGATTTTTCACTCAAAGGTGTAATGGCATACCAGGTAGCCATATCATAAATGTCCAAAGGAAATTCTGCTTTGCGTTTAATACATTCTATAAAAGCATTGTCAATAAACCAATCCATACCGCCATGACCGGCCCCTGCAGCATCATTACCGTATTTCACCCAAAGCGGGTGGTCGTATTGCTTCATGTAGCTTTCGGTGTTTTCCCAGCTATGCGGCTTACTTTTATCTTCAAAATAAATTAATCCGCCGTTTAGTTCGCCTGCATGGGTATCCTGCCAAATGCCATTGGTACCCTGTACTCTAAAGCCCAGGTTGTATGGCCTTGGCGAAGAAGTGTCGTGGGTTAAAACAATGGTTTCGTTATTGGCGGTTTGAATTTGCGTTGTTACAATATCGCCCAATTTAAAATTTACTTTTGCATTGGGATGATCCTTTCCGCCCTTGGGATGGTTTACTATATAGCGGTGCAAACCCCTCGTTTTGGTAGCAATGGAAGATAGTTTGGTGAGCCTGTTTCCCCGGTTAAGGTCAATCATGGTACCTACAGGGCCTAAACCATGCGTTGGATATAATTCGCCGTTCCGGTCAATAGAATGTTGGGTGCGCCATTTTGCTTCGCTCATGCCTTTTTCTCCAAACTCCACACCGCTGCCGTAAGGCGTAATGCCATCGTTAAATTTTACGGCACGCAAATCATGCTGGTAACCGCCCTGCAAGTGTAAAATTTCGCCAAACATACCCAGCTTTACCATATTAAAAACAGCAAGTACATCCCTGCGGTAACAAACGTTTTCCAAAGGCATTACCGGTATGCCAGTTTTTTCGCTGGCATTCACCATGTCCCAGCAATCTTTTAAATGGAGAGCTCCGGCAACTTCCACGCCGGGTATTTTTCCGGCATTTAATGCATCTATGGTTTGCGGTGCATGCCACTCCCAGGGTGTTGCAATTATTACGGCATCTATATCATCACGCTTCAATAAATTTTTATAATCGTAATTGCCATTGGTAAATTCAATGGGTTTTGGTTTGCCAGCTTTTGTAATAATATTTTGCGATGCGGCCATCATTTTTAAATCAGGGTCGGCCATGGCAATAATTTCCACATCCTGCCTTGCGGCCATGAGGCGCACATGCTCCTGGCCCCTGAGGCCCACACCAATTAAACCTATTCTTACTTTATTGTTTTTTTGAAAAGATAATGCCTGTATGTTTTCCAGCGATAGTGCTACCGATAAGCCTGCAAGGCCGGTGTTGCGAATAAATTTTCTGCGGTTCATATTGTGTGCCATAATCTTATGTTTTAAACTGTGAATTTAAGCATCATTCCTTAAAATAAAATGGAACTTATAAAAGTTAGGCCAATAGAATAAAAACAACGAATTTTGCAAAAAAAATAGTAATGGCAACAGATAATAAACAGCTACAAAATCAATTAAATATTGAAATTTCCGAAGAGGTATCCGAAGGGCAGTATGCCAACCTGGCCATCATTACACATAGCCATGCAGAATTTGTTTTTGACTATGTAAATGTAATGCCCGGCACACCCAAGAGCAAGGTAAAAAGCCGAATTATTATGACACCTTTTCATGCAAAAAGATTTATGAAAGCTATTATTGAAAATGTGCAAAAATTTGAGGCCAGCCATGGCGAAATTAAAGATATGGAAACAGTAGAGCTGCCTTTTAATTTTGGCGGGCCACCTGCACAGGCTTAATCGCTATTCCAAATTCTCCAGTTTTCTTCAGCTTGTATCAACAGCATTTCAAAACCATTTTTGGTGAGGCAACCTTTTGCTTTTCCTTTGGCTAAAAACTGGGTTTCTGCAGGTTTGTAAATTAAATCGTAAAGCAAGTGTTTTGCGCTAAGCGATGCATAAGGCAAATCGGGAAAATTTGTTTCATTGGGCAGCATGCCTACAGGCGTACAATTGATGATGATATAATATTCTTCCAGTATAGATTTATTTACCTCATTGTAGCCAATGCAGTTTTTTTCTTTTTTTGATGTGGATACCAGCAAAAACGGAATGGATAATTGCTTTAAAACATATTGAACTGCCCTGGAAGCGCCACCTGTACCTAATACCAGCGCTTTATTGTGCTGCGGTTGCAGCAAAGGTTCAAAGGATGTTTTAAAACCCAGCGCATCGGTATTATAACCGCTTAGTTTTTTTCCATTTATTTTGATACAGTTTACAGCGCCTATTTCTTTTGCAGTAAAGTCTAAATGTGTAAGAAAAGGAATAACGGCCTGCTTATGCGGTATGGTTACTGCAAGCCCTTTTAAATTTTTAATTTGTGCAAGTATATCAGGAAAGTTTTCAATTGAGCTTATTGGGAAAAGTTCAAATTCACAATCTGTTAATTTTTCTTTTTCAAATTTTTCGGTAAAATATTTTTTTGAAAAAGAAACGGATAAAGGGAAACCCAAAAGTCCGTAAACTTTCATCAGGCATTTTCTTTATTGAGGTAAAGGTTAAAGGTATCGCCCCTTAACCCGATACGCATGGCTTCCAGCGCTATTACTTCCGATGGAGCAATATTGCCCAGGTTTACATTGCATCCAATGAGTTCTAAAAAGTAGAGTTGCTGTGCTTTTTGTGGCGCTTCCCATATAATTTGTTGTTCGGGTATTTGGGTGAGTATTTCCTGTACCAGGCCTTCCCTTACTTCACCTGTACCACGGTAAATACCTACGTTACCGGCTTCCCGGGCTTCGGCAATTACATAAGATGAGCCTGCATTTAATTCGGCACGCATTAGTTCAATCCATCTATAAGGCGGAATAATATGTGCGGCATCTTTGCTGCCCACTTCGCTAAGTACCAGGCCATGCTTAGTGAGTTTTTCTATATAGCCGCATTTTTCCGTATGTGGAATGGTAATTGAGCCATCGCTTACTTCCATGTAGCTAATACCGTATTCTTTGCAAACAGTAATATAATCTTCAAATTGGTTCCTGATTAAGAATGCTTCAAACAAAGTGCCGCCAAAATAAACGGGAACATCAAAAGAACGGTAAATTTCCAGTTTTTCTTTGAGGGTATTGGTTACATATGCTGTACCAAAACCGAGTTTTACCATATCAATGTGCGGTGCCGCAACACTCATAAAATTTTTGGCTTCAGCTACGCTCAAGCCTTTATCCATTACCATGGTAAGGCCACTTTTACGAGGCTTGGTTTTTCTTTCGGGAATTTGGGAGAGGTTAAAATTCATATAATTTATGCTCTTTGCTTTTGCGTGCAAAGATAAGGGAAGCGTATTTTTTACGCTAAAGCAATTATTTGCAAAATGAAAACAGGTTTAAGAAGGCCTTTTCTTTTTAAAGCGGGCAGCAATTTCCACTACCTGCTGGTAACGTAGCAGTGAAGGCTCAATTTCAATTATTTTTTTAAACCCTTTGGGGTACAAGGCAAAGCCATTTTCGAGGTATATAAGGGCTTCTTTTGATTTGCCTGCTGCAAACAGGAACAGGCTTTTATAAAATAAAAATACCGGTTTATTTTCTGTGCTTTCAAAAGCCTGTTTTGCATATTCAATACCATCGTTAATTAAACCGCCTTTGTACATGCATTGCAATAGTTCTACCCAGCCATTAATGTTTTTGGGTTTCAATTTTACGGCATTTGCAATTGCTGTAATCGCTTCGGGGTATTTGCCCAATTCCATATAACATCTGCCCAGTGCAATATTATACTCGGGTTGCAAACGGTGCATGCTTAATGCGGTATGTAAACATTTTATAGCCGGTTGCCATGCGCCTTCGTTCATATAGGTGCCGGCAATTTTATAGTGTAGCTGGCTGTCTTCTGCATTAAGGTGGCTGGCTTTGCGATAATGGAATCTTGCCTGCGAAAAATTTTGCAGCTTATGGTAGCAATAGCCCATGGCTTCGTAAATCACATATTCCGGGCGGGAAAGCTCCAGTACTTTTTCCAATGCCTCAATGGCTTCTTTGTATTTTCTCAACCTCAGGTAAGCATCACCAAGGTTGCGGTAGGCATAATCAAATTTTTCGTCAATGGCAATTGCGTACTGGTAGGCATCAATGGCTTTTTCATGCAATTTTAATCCCTGGAAGGCAGCGCCAAGGTTAAACCATGCCAGTTCATTGTATGGAAATGAATGAATAATATTTTGGTGCAGTCGGATGCTTTCTTCGTACCGGCCGGTAAAATCGGTCCAAAAGCAAATTTTGTACAACGCCTCCTCATTATTGCCATCTTGTTCTAAAATCAAAATAAGGCAATCAAAAACCTTTTCAAAATTTTCGTAATCGTCGTATACATCGGCCAGTTCAAAAAGTAAATCTGTTTTTTCTTCGCCTCTAAAATCATCCAGTGCCGATTCTAATATTTCTGCGGCTTTTTCCTGCATATCCAATGCAAGAAAGGCTTCGGTTTTTAAAATAAAGAGGTCAACATTACGGCCATCGTAGAGTTCGGCTTTTTCCAAAGTATGCAGCGCATCCTGATAAAGCCTTAACGCTATTTGAAAGCTGGCTTTTTGCAGTAGAAGGTTACTGGAAAAAGGATATTGCTCTATGGCAAATTCCGCAGCTTCAAGGGCAGCAGTCAATTGCTCTTTTTCATCAAAATATTCTATAATGCGTTCAAATTCATCCTCTTCAATTAAAGAATGGGAACGGCCTGCTTTAAGGTTATTATATTGGTTAAGCAGGGCTTTTAGTTCCTCACGGTCCTGTCGGGATGGGTATTTACTCATACGTTTTTGAGGTAGGTTGCTCTAATATACCGTGTTTTTACGTTAATGCATACTTATTTAACATATAAAACTTATAAACATGCGTTGAAAACAAGTGAAAAAATGGATAAATGGTATTGTAAAAGCAAATAAAATTTAGTAAGTTTGTAACATATTCTAAATAAGAATGATAAAGGCTGTTAAAATATCGTTGGTTTTTTTCCTGCTGATAGGTTTTATGAATCCCATATTTGCAGACAGGGGTCTTGGTAAAAAGAAAAACAAAATTCTGGTGAAAATACCTGTAACCAGTATGGGTAACAGCAAAATTTCTTTTAATCTGCGTACCGGCCTTACCTATAAGGGTTCGTTAATAGAAAATGATAATAATGCATCTTCAAATGAAGTATCTACAAAAACCCTGGTAACTTACAAGCAGGGAAATAATGTATATATATTGCCCTATAAGCAAAAAGTAATACAGCCCGAATCGGGCCAGGGATATGCAGGGCTTAAGCTCATCATACACAGAAGTAATTAATAAACCCTTTCACTTGAAAGGGTTTTTAGTTTTACAAAGCGGATAAAATGTTTTCAATATTTTCATTTTCTTCGTGTTCTTTTTTTAGGTATTTATAGGAAGGTGCCTGCCGCCGCATGTGTCTCCAACCAGAGGCATTACAAAGTCGTGTCAAAGAAAATGAGAGTTACCTGCATAAAATAACTAAAGTGATATACAATATTTAAAAATCAACCTCTACTTTTTCTATTCCCCTTATTTTTTTTAAAGATTTTAATATTTGTTTTATTATTCTTGTTCCGGCAGATCCGGTATCAATACTTGCCGTTAAAACTGGCTCTTCATAAAATATCCTGCAATTATGCACAACGCCATTTTTTCTATTTAGCGCTTCGGATTTTTCCTTCCTGTCGCCACTAAGCAAAATGGTTTTTAGCTGCTTTTGTTTTAGCCAGTTAATCACTGTTGCAGCTTCGGGCCTTATTTCATCTTCAAGGTCAATCCAGCCAATAAATGCATCGTTTTTTGTTACAAAAATATTATGGCTTGTATCGGTAAAGTTTTTGGGCAAAATATTAAAAGAGCCTGCCTGGTATATATAACCCTCTGCATCGGTGGCTTTAATGCCAAGCCCTTTTATTTCTTCAACGCTTTTCCATTTTATTTCTTCATTGGTTTTCCATTGTGCTGCAATAGATTTTCCTATTATATTTGCCAGTCTGCGACTGGAGTTAACTTTGCAAATGTTCAATTTCTTTTTTGCCTTTGCTGTTGATGCCGGTGATAGATCAGGCAGTGGATTTTTTTTCACACTCTCACATACTGGCGCAAGTGTTCTGCAGGGTCACTTGTGCCAATTATGTTTGCCAGTCTGCGACTGGAGTTAGCTTTACAAATGTTCAATTTCTTTTTTGCCTTTGCTGTTGATGCCGGTGATAGATCAGGCAGTGGATGTTTTTTCACTCTCTCTCAGGCTTCAATACCTGCAAAAATCAACTGTGATGTAAACAACTATTTAGAATAAAAAATGTTTTTGAATACAATTGTACTGTCTGGTAATAAATGTATTTCAACTGAATAAAATTGTGGCCTCCCGGTTAAATCCTGGTAATCACCTGCGTCAATAACCTTACCATTTTTAAGTATAATGGAAACTCCAATGAAACAATCATGTTTGTTTAAAGATACCTTATTCCAATTGATTGTTTTATTATCCGCCTTTTTTTGAGGCCATTCTATTGTTTCGTTATAGTTGTTAATACCTATTATAATTTTTTTGGGAATAATATTTGATTTATTGACAAAATAAAACTGAGTTGAATTTTTCTTACATGCGCTTAAGGACAATAGCAGGAATAAATTTATTGTTATAAATTTCATAACTATTGATTTGTGGGAATAACTGTAGTATTGGAATTAATTCCATGAGTTGCTGAATGAGGGCTGCCATCTGGCCCAATAAAATAATAAGGATCTCC
Source organism: Chitinophagaceae bacterium (assembly GCA_016699815.1). Classification (NCBI taxonomy): domain Bacteria; kingdom Pseudomonadati; phylum Bacteroidota; class Chitinophagia; order Chitinophagales; family Chitinophagaceae; species Chitinophagaceae bacterium. The sequence continues at coordinate 1,962,399 of CP065012.1, forward strand.
AGTAGGATTTATTATAACCCCGTTTTGATTATATTTTGGCAAAAAAATAGGGCTTAAATATTGCAATGAGCCAAATAATAACATTTGCATTATTACTTCAGAAATATAAGAATTAGTATATGTAGAATTACAACTTTGACAATAGTTAATTCCTTCTGTATTATTATGAACGTCCATAACTTTTTCTTTAATAAGTTGTACGGGTGTAAGCGTCCCCTTTTTTCGGTCAATCCAAAATTAGAGTTTTCTGTTCAGCTTTTTGTTTTTTTAATACTTTATCTGTAAGCGTCCCCTTTTTTCGGTCAATCCCAAATCAGAGTTTTCTGTTCAGCTTTTTGTTTTTTAATACTTTATCCACTAACCGGCTCTCTTCAATTTGAAAAGGATTTCCGTTCGCCGTTTGTGGATAAAGCTTTTGTGCATATTTTGAACATTGGCACCATTTTTCAGCAAACATCAGAGGCGATTGATATTGTAAGGATTTGTGCGGCCTCTCTGTGTTGTAATCCTGCCTCCATTTCTCACAATGTTCCCTTACTTCTCTCATTGTTGTAAATATATATGCGTTTAATAATTCACGGCGTATGCTCCCGTTTTTCTTTCAATAAAAGCATTCTGCATTGGGCGACCTGGTTGTATAAACTGAAGTGTAATGTGTCGCTTACTGCACCATTCTTCTAATTTATGACTGATAAATTCAGGACCGTTATCCATCCTGATATTGGCAGGGCAACCCCGCTCTTGTACCAATCGCTCCAGCACCCTTATTACTCTTAGAGTAGGCAATGAAGTGTCAGTTTCTATTGCCAGAGATTCCCTGTTAAAATCTTCCAATACATTAAACAGGCGTATTTTTCGGCCATCCTGTAAACTATCATTCATAAAGTCTATGCTCCACATTTGGTTAAAACTTGTGGGTAGTGTTAAGGGTTGCTTTATCCTTTCCGGTAAACGTTTTTGGGCTTGCGCCTGATGTTTAAATTCATTTTCCTATATACACGCCTCACTCGCTTATGATTCCAACCATAGCCACGGTTGCGCAGTCGATAAAAGCTTTGCCAAAAGCCAATAACCGGATGCTTCTTCACAAGTCCTTCAAGGGCATCCTCTATCTGAGAATCATCTTTTGTTTTAGCTGTATATTGAAAACTGCTCCGTGGTAGCTTCACGATTTTGCAAGCCTTGCTAACACAACAATGTGCTTCTTCTATTAGTTGAAACACAGCTTCTCTTTTGTCAGCAGGCGTTATAACTTTTTTCGATAAAACCTTTCATTGCCCGGTTCTCGAAAGTGAGCTCCGCTACTATTTTTTTGTACTGCGATAACTCCGCTTCCATTTCTTTTATGCGCTTTACATCACTGGTTTCCATGCCGCCATATTTGGCTTTCCAGTTGTAAAAGGTAGCATCGCTAATACCCAACTCACGGCAAACATCCTTGGCAGGTATGCCGCTTTCCTGTTTCTTAATTGAAGCCACTATCTGGCTTTCGGTAAATCTTGTTCTTTTCATAATTGACAATTTTAAAATTAAAGATTATTCTCTAATTTCAAACTGCCGAAGATTGGGGACGCTTACACGGGCACCTCGCTTTCGTGGGCATTTGCAAACATAGTTACAATTTGTGCAGAAGTATATGGTGGCCATCCAACTGGCGGGGGATAAGGGGAAATACCTCTTGGGGTAACGTCACGTGTATTTAGTGCATTGAAAAAAGCGTGACGAAATGCATCTTTTTTGTCGTTTAAACCATAATTAGGGGGGTAATCTCCAAATTTAATCTGGGCCATTGCAAATGCTGGGTCTATATTTTGTTTTATTTCCCATGCCTGAACAGGAAATTCTTTAACTAAAGCCTTTTCTGCCGAAGTCAATTCATCATACGGTCCAGTTCCATTTTCTATATCGAGGTTAAAATTATTTGAATTGTTTAGCCATATATTATTTTCCCACCACACTTCTGTTCCGGCATTAAACCCATTATTATAGGAATCTACAAATATCAGATAATCTGAATCATTAATCATCTTATTCAAATGTTCCCTGCAAATTTCTTTATTCTCGTTACTTGCATTAATTAGTATATATTGATAAAGTTGATATACATTAATGAGATTTTGTTCAAGAAAATTTATTTGTTCATTAGTTAAAATTAAGGAGGTAACTAAATAATATAATTCATCCTCTCCTTCTAGAGGTATCCAACCATCACCTTCAGTTGGTACAGGGCAATCGCCTGGGTCTTCAATATTATTGGTTGCGGTAAATGGAGTTGGGTTGTTTTACTTCTCGGTTCGTGGCACACGAAACGAAGACAGAAGTAAGGATACTTTCCACCAAAGCATTCGTGTGCCACGAACGCAGGCGTAAAAATGTGTAGTTGAAGTTAAGAACTAAGGCTGAACATTGAAGATCGAGCCCAGACCGCTACTGATTCTTGTACATAGCTGATGTTACATTTTACAGCCCTACTTTTGCAAATACTTTTGTTGGCAGAAGTATTTATGGGTTACTTTTTTTAGGTAGTATCATATTGTATTTTTTAGCTGTATCAATGGTGATAATAAAGTCTGGTTCCACATTATTATTTGACAACGACACAACACCATCTGGAATACACCGATAATATCTTTTTGAAATATAGTCATGTTCTTCATGATATACTTTTTTGTCATACACTGTATTAATTATTAAAGTGTCACCAGAGTACTTTAATTGAGTGCTTACAAGATTTGAGTCATTACGTTTTCCAGATACTAAATAAGAAAAAAGTGAGTAACGACTATTTGGAAAGCAAATAGTATGAAAAGTTGCGTTCAAATCCTCTTCATGCAAGTACGAATTATGCTTATATACGGTGTACTTCCTATTACAGATGTTGATAGTTTTCTTCGTCGCATCGCAACTCACTATTGCGAGAATTATATATATGTATATTAGTTTAATACCCATATTTCTATTTTATCAATTGTTGAAATATTTTCTGGCAAGGCGTATCCACCGAGACATTCACCATAAGTCATTAAATCCACATGACCAGAATAACTGCCTCCATTTGTTGCCAAATTATATATACCATGAATATTTTGACTACGTAAATTTTTCAAAAAATTATTCAAAGTAGTTCTGTTGCCATTTATTTGTGCAGAAGATATGGAATAAGTGGGATTACCAAACCGTTTATGCATATATGCATTGAAGCCTTTTGCATTGAGAATATATATCAAATTATTTGCTCCATAACCTGTGTTTGCCGTACCGGGCGGTATTCTAAAAGGGTAACTTGTGCCAACTTTTATCTGATTAAAAGCCCATGAACCTCGTATTGCACATGCATTCTGGTAATTTGGTTTTCCATATTCAGATTTTAGAGGGTCACCGACCATTTTATACACTGAATCACTCTTCATATATGATATGCCGTTAGCTGTTGTAATCTTTGGGAATTTCTCGGTGAATTGTTGTAAAGTTGGTAATGCTATTTGTTGAAAAACAGTATTGGGATTTTCCCAATAAGTAGCATCATATAATCCATCTCCTTCTTCTGGAAGAGATAAGTAATATTTTACTTCATCATTTGAAATAGAGTTATCCTGAATTAACCAATTAATTAACTCTTTAACTAAATATATTGATTGTTCATTAAAATTATAACTATATAGGAAACCAATAAAATCATCTTTATTAAGATAATTAGCATTATCATTCCACCAATTTTGTTGAATTATAGTTAGGCCTTGATAAAACAAATTTAGGTTAATGTCATTATCATCCTCCAACGGTATCCATCCATCACCCGGGCCGGGTACAGGGCAATCGCCTGGGTCTTCTATATTATTGGTTGCTGTAAAAGGAGCTGGGTTGTTTTGTGTGGTTTCGCAGGGGTAAACATAAGGTATTGGCCCATCGCCATTGCTTCCGCCGCCTTCACCCGTTGAGCCGCCTCCTGTTGAGCCAAGTATATCGGGATATTCTACTGTTGTACAATTGGTATTGGTTTCGGTATAAAAATAACATACGGGAGGATTTGATATACAATTTCCTGCATCAAATCCACCATTAGCCCTGCAATATGACCTGGATCCACAAAAAGAAAAGTTTTGGGTAAACGTACTACATAATATTAAATACCTCATGCCTGCGCTATCCGTTATGCTAAAATTAATTTCATCAATATTTATAGATTGTGTTAATACATGGGTGGTATCTTTGCTAAAAAGTTTTTGATCAGTTATTTTATAATAATCTTCATTAAATACGGTTTTATTTAACACCATACTCAGCATGGCAAATGCCGAAGATGCGGTTTTTGAATTATCTAATTTTTCTTCGTAAGCTTTATAATCTTTGGCAAGAGAATAGCTAAGGCTTACGCTATCATTGAGCGTTGCCTTTATAAAACCTTTAACGCTAAACTCGCCTTCCATTACAAAGGGTATTAAAATAGTAGTATCGGTAACGCCATCGAGGTTGCTGCCGTTAAGGCTGGCATTGGCATATTGTTTTTGAGAAGTACCCATCAATACTTTGTTCCAAACAGGGAAGCCGTTTTGAGCAGCAAATTTGGTTACAAATTCCTTTACATTATTGCGCCGTTTAATTTCATTTATTACTCTCATAACGGAAGCATTGGTGCCTGAAGGTATGGTAAAGAATTTATCTTCTACATTAGGCTTTGCATTATAAACATCTTCTTTTTTACAGTTCAGTTGCAAAAAACACAAAATTGCCAATGCGGCTAAAAAAACCCGGGGGGGGGAATTTAATTTTCATAAACAGCAGGTTTAAGGTTAAAATTTTATTGGTACAAATATATGGGTAACCGGCATAAATAAACAATACCCGGAATTAGGTATTTTAAAAAAAGTTAAGCAGCTTGGTAACTACTAAATAATTATAGAAATAAAACTGCTTCGGTAACTAAATGCAAGGTGAAGGCTACTGTGTAGCCGATTACAACGAGGTCTTCCCTTCTCTCAGCGCTTTCTTTTTTCCGCTGTTCTTTTTTTCCCATTCTATCATTTCGGGGGTTTTGGGCACTTCTTTCTTTTTGGGAGCATCGTTAGATACGGTGGTTTCTTTTGGCTTGGGTATTACTAACTGGTTGTTGAGGTATTCATCGGTACGGAGCAACCTTCCGCCGGGTTCGTAATATTTCCAAAAACCATGCTTTACGCTGTAAGGCTCGGCTTTTACTTTTTTCATTTCCAAAATTTCACCACTGCCGGTTCCATAAATGGGTATAAAAATATAGGGAGAATCGGGGTTAAAGCCTTTCCAGTTTTCTTCTCTTTCAATATCGCCCAGGTAATTATAATATTGCTGCAGCCCGTCTTTGCCGCCATGTATAAAGTTTTCTACGGCTATTAAATCACCGGTGAGGTTGTATTTGCGCCACATGCCTTCTTTCATGCCTTTGTTATATACGCCTTCTTCTTCAAAGCCGGGTTCGCCCCTTAGTTCTTCCACCTTTTCCACCCATTTGCCCTGCTTTAAATTATCTTTTGTAATGGCATTGAGGGTATCTCCATTTGCATTGAGCTTATAACTTTTGTATTGCTGCGCAAAAGCAGGATGAATCAAACAAAAAAATAAGGCAATAAAAAGAAGACCGTAAAATTTAACCTGTTGCATAGTATGCATTTTTCTTAAAGGGTTAACTATAAATTTATAAAAAAATTGTACCCAAATTTAATATTTTACCATGGAGTAAAATGTTAATTCTGCAATTACTAAAAAGGAAGAAAATATTGGGAAAAACCAGGAAGCTAATTATTTAAACCAGTAAGAAACGCCTGTAGTTGCATAAAATCTGTTTGCTTTGCTAAAAAGGGAATTGCCTACGGATATATCCAGTTGTAATTGTGGTTTTAACAAATACAAAACTCCAATATTTGCATTATGCTCATTTGCTGCTTTACTAAGGCTGGAGAAATACTCAACATAAGTGGAAATTTTATTGGAGGCAGCATAACTGATACCTGCGGTAATATTGAGGTTTTTAAATTCGTTTGAAGCGCCAACATTATAACCCAGTGAAAATTTATCGGAAATTTCATTTTCCATTGCCAGTTTCAATTCATATTGTATATCGTTTCCACGAAAATTTTTGCTGGCCCATTTTTCATTACTTATATAGCCCACAAATGAAATAGCAGGAATAATCTTTTTTTGCTGAATAAGCCTTTGCTTAACGCTAAAAACTATTGGTTTTAAGCCTGTGCTTTGCATTTCTTTTCCGGCATCGGTAACCAGGCGTAGTTCAGTAGATTGGGTTATGCCATATCGCAATAAAAGGTTGTTGGTAATAGTTTGTTTGGCAAATATCAACCCGTTTTCCAATTGCCACGAATTTTTGGGTATGGTAAAAACGCCATCGCCCTGGTCGGGCCTGTCGGTATTAATTGGGTTAGTTTGTGAAAAGGCTTCACCCAAAGGAAAACAAAAAACGATGTGTAAAATATGTTTTTTAATTTTTTTCATACTGCCGATTTCAAAAGGTAAGTAAAAGTTGTATTAATTGAGTGTGCTAAAACTTTCATCCATTAACGGTGCCAAAACTTCTTCTTCACGGTTTTCGTTCCATTCAATTATAAAATTGTTGCGGCCTTCCCCAACAATCATCTGCAAATATTTTTGCTGTACCAGCTCCAGTAAATTCAAAAAAATAAAAATAGCATGTATGCGGTCTATACATACATCAAATATTTTTTCGAAAGTTAAGGTTTTATGAGTGCTGGATGTGCTGAGGATATATTCCCTCACATCTTCCATAGTATAATTGTAATGTACTACTGTATGCACGGGTTTGTTATTGCGCTCCTGGAGTTTTTGCACTATTTTTTCAAATGCCTTCATTAGTTTGTACAGCGTTACCGTTTGTATTTCTGTACCTTCGCCGGCTTCTTCACCAATGGTATTGAGTTCTTTTTGCAGGTTGCCCCTTTTAATCATTTGCATCCTTATTTCTTCCAGCCTGCTCAGTTGCGTAGCCGCTTCTTTAAATTTTTTGTATTCCAGGAGCTTGTCAATGAGTTCCTGCCTTGGGTCAATTTCATTTCCTTCGGCGTCGAGCTCTTTCCTGGGCAGCAGCATTTTGGCTTTAATACGCATAAGGGTGCTTACAAATAAAATAAACTCGCTGCTGAGTTCTATATTCAACTGCTCACTGTTATGGATGTGATCCAAAAAGTCGTTGATGAGTTTGGTAATGGGAATGTTGTAAATATCCAGTTCGTCCCTTTCTATAAAAAACAGCAAAAGGTCAAACGGGCCTTCAAATTCCTCTAATTTTATCTGGTATGTAGATGCAGCCATTTAATAAGTGATTAGCTGGTAAAATTATACAAAAAAGCCTTGCATCATTGCAGATACAAGGCTTTTGTGGAAAACTCCGATATTGAGCTGAATATTATTTTTTGTAATTGGCAAAATTGTAGGCAAACCCAATGCCCATGAGTTGCAGGATTTGTGGCGCCGGGCCTTTACCAGGTTTTACATTAGCCACATCATCATCGTAAATAATATCTACATTAAGGTTAAAGTTGATGTATTTGGTGAGCTTTGCGGTAAGCAAATTGGTCCAGTAAATATCAATGTTTTGAGGGTTGCTTTTGTAATTGGAAAATAAATCCAACTTGCTTTTAAATGAAGTGGTACTGTTTAAAGCTTTTTGAAAATTGGCAGAAGCAAAAGCGCCCAATTCATTTTTTACGGTTTTGCCGGGTTTAATGCCATAAGCAGGAGCAAGGGTTTTATCGCTCACTAAAATCCAGCGGGCAGTAGCCGGTGATATAAAAAACGAAAAATTATCATTGGGCTTATAATCGAGGCCCGGAGATAAAAGGATATAGGCAGGCGCAAAGCCTTTGGAGGTGAGTACAGCGCTATCTGCACCTGCAGCATTTTTTAAATAAGTATAACCATTGGCAAACTGGGTACGCAGGTTACCCATTAAAGCCACATTCCATTTTTTGCTGATGGCATGGCCATATTTTGACAATAAATCAATACGGTCCGATGCTTTTCTGCTGCCCAAGCTGGTAGTTTTTACAATGCCATAAGCCAGGTCAAGTGAGTTGTCCCATGATTTTTTGCCTTCTTTATAAAAAGCAAATAAGCTGAGCATTGAATTTATAGAAAGAGAAAATTTATCGCCACCTGCACTCCAGTTACTCAATGTTCCCTGGTTGAGGTTGATGCCAAAGTTGCCGCCTTTTTTCCATTTGAGGCTTACGGTGTCTTTGGGATCTTTGGCAATGGATTTTGTGGCGTCGTTTTTAAGGTCTTTTACCGATGCATCCTGTGCCGATGCTGTTAAAATGGCAAAAGATAAAAGAGTGAAGATTATTTTTTTCATCATGCTTGTGTTTTTTGAGAAATATATTTTTTTGAAATTAATAAATAACAAATACAGCAATAAAAGAAAAGGTTCCGTTACACAATTAAATTACAATTGTTATTGGGAACCTTTTCATTGCGCAATGCTAATTAGCGAAGTGAAGAATTATTTTTTTAAAGAATCCCTTATTTCGGTAAGTAGCGTTTCTGTAGCAGATGGTGCTGGTACAGCGTTGGGGTCTTTTTTTAGCAGAGCCTTAATTACCCAATAGCAAACTAAGGCAACCAGTAAAAACGAAATGAGTTCGGTAATAAAATTACCATAGCCAAATACCACGCCGGTTCCGGCTACTTCTTTACCATCGGCTCCCATTTCTGGTGCCCTGAAAACATACTTCAATTCTTTAAAGTTTTTACCGCCTGTAATTATACCCAGTATTGGCGATATTAGATCGTTGATAAATGCGCTAACAACTTTTCCAAAAGCTGTGCCCATTAAAAAAGCAATAGCCATATCGGGCAGGTTGCCTTTAGTGGCAAAGGTTTTAAAATCTTTAATAAATCCCATTGTGTAAAGTTTTAAGGTGAAGTGCAAATATAGTGCTTAAGAAAAATTATATGTAGGCAGATGTTGCTATTATTTGTACTAATGCCTTTAATTTTGTTTTCTATTGAAATTTGAATCTGGCAATTGGGTTTTATTTATTCTCCTTTCCATTGTTTGGGGCAGTAGTTTTATCCTTATGAAGGAAGGCTTGATTTACCTTAGCGCCTGGGAGGTTGCTTCCATTAGGGTTATTGCAGCAGGCCTGGTATTATTACCCTTGGCAATAAAAAGCTTTAGAGAAATACCCAATGAGAAAAAAGGGTATGTAATATTATCCGGCACTTTGGGTAGTTTATTGCCCGCCTATCTTTTTTGTATTGCCGAAGAGCAGGTAAGCAGTGCATTAGCAGGGGTGTTTAACTCTCTCACTCCGGTTTTTGTGCTTTTTGTTGGTGCTTTATTTTTTGGGCAAAGTACAAAGCCTGGTAAAATACTGGGTATTACCGTAGCTTTTTTAGGCTCGGTTTTACTTTTTTTTTCACAGGAAAATACCCAGTCCAATAATATTATTTATGTATTGTTTATAGTAATTGCCACATTTTTTTATGGCTTAAATGTAAACATTGTAAACCGGAATTTAAAGGGACTTCCTTCGCTTAAAGTGGTTTCATTGGCCTTGGTTTTTAATGCTATTCCGGCAATGGTTGTATTACTAAATACGGATTATTTTTCGAAATCATTTAATGGGCAATTTTTATGGGGTACATTCTGTGCCTGCATTTTGGGCTGGGCAGGCACTGCTTTGGCATCTGTGTTGTTTTATAAATTAATAAAACAAGCAGGTATCGTTTTTTCTTCAATGGTAACCTATGGAATTCCCGTTGTAGCCATTATTTGGGGTATGCTTTATGGGGAAGATGTTGGAATTGCCCAATGGTCTTGCATGTTCATAATTTTATTAGGCGTATTTTTAGCAACAAGAAAATAATTTCTATTGGTACATTTTTTATTGTACCTATTTTTTACATATATTTCAGTAAAACCTTAATAGAAGAGCAAAGAAAAATTTATAATATTTGCCGCAGATTACAGATATTTACAATAGGCTTTTTAAATAGTGCATTAATAATTAATATTAATAGTATACCTTTGCGACTGTTCAATAGTCAACTAATAATTTATGGATTGTGCAGAACTGCCGCAAACGTTGGGTTTTATGCTTGTTCATACGGGTAAGCAACTCTTAAAAACCATTAACGGAAAGTTTAATGAAATTACTGGTGATATTACCTTTGAGCAACTGGGCTTGTTATATTTTATATCAAGGCATAAGAACAGGGAAAATGGGTTAATACAGCAAAATATAGCCGAGGTAATGGAAAAAACCAAATCGGCTATTTTAAGATCTATAGATATACTGGAAGAAAAAGGGTTGGTAAAAAGATTACCAGTACCTGGGGACAGGCGAAAAAACATAATTGAACTCACCAACTCAGGCAAGTTAATTTCTGAAAAAGTACACAGCTTTTTTTTGAGTTATGACGATACTTTAAGAAAAGACATTGCCGTAAAAGACATTGAAACTTGTATGAGCGTACTCTGCAAAATTCAGGAAAAATGCAAATAATGAAATTTGAAATTTATAGCATATACAATAATTAGTTTAACCTAAATCAACAAAATGGCTAATTACGCTTTGGGAAACAAAATTGCGGCGTTTAATAAAAAAATTGAAGAGTTAAAAGCTGCGGATATCTATCCTTTTTTCAGGCCGCTGGAATCTGACCAGGATACAGAAGTAATTATTAACGGAAAGCGGGTATTGATGTTTGGGAGCAATAGTTACCTTGGTCTTACCAACCATCCTTATATAAAAGAAGCCACAAAAAAAGCGGTAGATAAATATGGCAGCGGTTGTGCCGGTTCCCGTTTTTTAAACGGCACACTCGATTTGCATATAGAGCTGGAAAATGCACTGGCCCAATTTGTAGGCAAAGAAGCAGCGCTGGTTTTTAGCACTGGTTACCAAGTGAACCTGGGTGTAATTTCTGCATTGGGTGCAAGGGGGGATTATATTTTTTTAGATGAACTCAATCATGCATGCATTATTGATGGCGCAAGGCTTTCTTTTTCCCGGATATATAAGTACGGCCATTCCGATATGGCACACCTGGAAAAACTCCTTGCCGCAGTACCGCATGAATCTTTTAAACTTATTGTTACCGATGGTGTTTTTAGTATGGAAGGCGATATAGCCAAACTTTCTGAAATTACCGCACTTGCCAAAAAATACAATGCTGCTGTTTTTGTGGATGATGCCCATTCGCTGGGTGTTTTAGGGCCAACAGGTAATGGCACAGCAGCACATTTTAATATCGGTCATGATGTAGACCTTATTATGGCTACATTCAGTAAATCCCTGGCATCTATTGGCGGGTTTATTGCCGCAGACAGGGATGTAATTGAATACCTGAAACACCATGCCCGCTCCCTAATGTTTAGCGCCAGCATTTCGCCGGCAGCGGCTGCAAGCGCCTTAGCGGCATTACATGTTTTAAAAACCGAGCCCGAGCGCATTGATAAATTATGGCAAAATACAAAATATGCCATAGACCTTTTTAGCAATGCAGGTTTTGATATTGGCCCTACAGAATCCCCAATCATTCCTTTATTTGTAAGAGATAACGAAAAAACATTCCTTATGGCAAGGATGCTTATGGACGAAGGGGTTTTTGTAAACCCTGTGGTTTCGCCTGCCGTAGCAAGTGAAGCTTCTCTAATACGGTATTCATTAATGGCAACACATTCTTTTAAACAAATAGATTACGCCTTTGATAAAATAAAAAAAGTAGCATTTAAATTAAAAGTGCCCATGGTAAATACTGTAAACACAGTTAAAGTATGATGACGATTAAAAAGGTTGGCTCTAAAGCAGAACTAGCAAAATTTATTGACTTTCCGCATGAACTGTATAAAGATGATGTGCATTATGTTCCGGAACTGCATATAGCACAAAGGGATATTTTAACGCCGGGGAAACACCCTTTTCATGAACATTCCACCCTACAGGCATTTTTATTATATAACAACGATAAAATTATTGGAAGAATAGCGGCAATCCTCAATAATAATTATAACCAGTTCAACCATTGCCACGAGGGCTTTTTTGGTTTTTTTGAGGTAATTGAAAATAAGCAGGCTGCAAAAATGCTCTTTGATGCTGCCGAAGAATGGCTAAAAGAAAAAAAAGTAACGGCAATACTTGGCCCCGCAAACCCTACTACCAACGATCCTACGGGTTTGCTTATTGATGGGTTTGATGCCCCACCGGTTGCCATGATGACTTATAACAAACCTTATTATGCCAGCTTGCTGGAAGAATTGGGTTATAAAAAGAAAACCGATTTGCTGGCTTACGATTTACCCACGCAAACTGTAGATCAACGATCAGTAAAACTCAGGGCTTCGCTGGAGCAAAGGTTGCAGCATAAAGGAATAGTTGTGAGGCCAATTAATATGAAGGATTTTAATAACGAAGTAGAGAAATTGTTGCAGGTTTATAATGCAGCCTGGGATAAAAACCTGGGCTTTGTTCCCATGACGGAAGCCGAATTCCGTTACCTGGCAAAAGATCTCAAAATGATTTTAGATAAAGACTTTTGCCTGGTTGCCGAGCATAATGGAAAAATGATAGGGTTTGCTTTGGCAATTCCCGATATCAACCAAATATTAATAAAAATAAAAAAAGGGCGCTTGTTGCCTACGGGGATTTTTAAATTGCTTTTGGGAAAGAAAAAAATTGATTACGTAAGGGTGCTGGCGTTGGGTGTTACAGAACCTTATAGAAAATTAGGAATTGAAGCCTGCTTTTATGCAAGGATAATAGAAAAGGCAAAGGGAAAAAACATTCGTGGTGGCGAAGCATCCTGGATTTTGGAAGATAACGAAATGATGAATAAAGGGCTGGAACACCTCAATGCAAAACTGTACAAGCGCTACCGGGTAGTGGAAAAGATAGTATCATGAAACGGGTATTAATAACCGGTGCAAACGGTTTTTTGGGTTTTCATTTAATAAATGCAGCATTAGCCCAAAAATTTGAGGTATTTGCCGGCCTCAGGAAAAATAGCAAGGCAGAGCACCTAAGTCAGTTGCCCATTCAATACAGTTATTTGAATTATGAAAATGTAGAAGATTTAACTAAGGAAATAGCCGATAAAAAAATTAACTACATTATTCATGCTGCCGGCACCACAAAGGCTTTAAAGCAGCAAGTATTTGAACAGGTGAATGTAGCCTATACAGTAAACCTGGCAAAAGCAGCGCAAATGTCGGGAAATAGTTTTTTGAAAATGGTTTTTATCAGCAGCCTGGCAGCAGTAGGTCCGCTCAAAGCCAATGAAGGAATAATTACAGAAAAAACTTTTCCCAGCCCGCTTACCAGCTATGGAAAAAGTAAGCTTTTGGCAGAAAGGAAACTGGCCGAGTTGGATATCGAATCGGTAATACTGAGGCCCACGGCCATTTACGGGCCAAGGGAAAAAGAGATTTTTGTAATTATTAAAACCTTGTTGAAAGGAATTGACGCTAATATAGGTTCAAAGCCGCAAAAATTAAGTTTTGTTTATGCATCAGATGTAGCCGATGCAGCTATAAATGCATTACTATCAAATGCGAAAGCAGTATTTAATATATCGGATGGAAACAGTTATAGTAAATACGACTTTGCCGATGCTCTAAAACATATTGTAAATAAAAAAGCCTTAAGGATGCATCTGCCACAATCAGCAGTACACTCATTGGCACACAGCCTTGAAAAGTTTAATGGCTGGCTCAATAAGCCTACCATGCTGAGCAGAGAAAAACTTAAAGAACTGGTAGCAGAAAATTGGATATGCGATATCAGCAAGGCAAAGCAGGAGTTGAACTTTATTCCAAAATTCAACTTAGAAACAGGGTTACAGGAAACTATTGAATGGTACAGGCAAAACAACTGGATTTAAGAAAAATAATAATAATTTTTAAATATAAAAACGCAAAACATGAAAGAACAAATTGCTCCCGCCGAAGGCAAACTAGGGATACTTATACCCGGCCTTGGTGCAGTAGCCACTACTTTTATTGCAGGTGTAGAAGCAGTAAAAAAAGGAATTGCCCACCCTGTAGGATCGTTAACACAAATGGGTAATATACGCCTGGGTAAAAGAACCGAAAACAGGCACCCCAAAATCAATGACTTTGTTCCCCTTGCCAAACTGGGTGATATAACTTTTGGCGGATGGGATGTATACGAAGACAACGTATATGAAGCAGCCATGCATGCCAAAGTGCTGGAGCAACCTTTACTCGATGCCGTAAAGCCCCAGCTGGAAGCCATAAAACCCATGAAAGCGGTTTTTGATAAATCTTATGTAAGCAACCTCGATGGTACCAACGTAAAAACAGCCGCAACTAAATACGACCTGGCCATGCAGGTAATTGATGATATTGAAAACTTTAAAAAACAAAATAACTGCAGCCGTGTGGTGATGGTTTGGTGCGGCAGTACCGAAAAATACATCAGTGAAGCAGACATACACAGCAGCATCGAAAAATTTGAAGCAGCTTTAAAAAATAATGAAAGCCTCATAGCGCCAAGTATGATTTATGCTTATGCTGCTTTAAAATGCGGCGTGCCTTTTGCCAATGGCGCACCCAATCTTACCTGCGATATCCCCGCTTTAATTGAACTCGCAAAAAAAACCAACACACCTATTGGTGGTAAAGATTTTAAAACCGGGCAAACCTTAATGAAAACTATTGTTGCGCCAGGCTTGTTTGCAAGGTCATTGGGCGTACGAGGATGGTTTTCTACAAATATTTTAGGCAACCGGGATGGTTATGTACTCGATCACCCCGATAATTTTAAAACCAAAGAAGTTTCAAAATTGAGTGTACTCGATGAAATTTTTAAGCCCGATAATAACCAGGAGCTTTACGGTGATTTATATCATAAAGTACGCATCAACTATTATCCTCCCCATGGTGATAATAAAGAAAGCTGGGATAATATTGACATCTTTGGATGGTTGAATTACCCCATGCAAATAAAAATAAATTTTCTTTGCAGAGATTCTATTTTGGCAGCGCCCATTGTGCTGGACCTTGCCCTGTTCCTCGACCTGGCAAAGCGTGCCAATATGAGTGGTATTCAGGAGTGGCTGTCGTTTTACTTTAAGTCACCACAAACTTTGGAAGGGTTGCCACCAGAGCATGATATTTTTAAACAATTAATGAAATTGCAAAATACTTTGCGCCACATAATGGGAGAAGATTTAATCACCCATCTTGGCCTGGATTATTACCAGGAGCTGGTAGAATCTTTATAAAAAAAAGTACAAAAAACAAAGTTGCCTGTAGCAGCAAACTGCAGGCAACTCATTTAAAAAATTTTTTTTAGGCTGAAGAAAAGTAAATTTTATTTTTTCTGAATCCTTTTCTTAATCCAATGTGTGTATCCTTAGAAGAAAGCATGAGCTATAAATGTGAAATAACAGATGAAACTAAAAGTAAAAGCAGGAGTGATTTTTATTTTTCTCCTGTTATTTGGTATTGGGTTTAATACAAATGCCCAAACTATTGTAAAAGGTATTGTACGGGATGGGATGTCAAAGCAAGCGCTTCCCATGGTAAGCGTGGTATTCCAGGGCAGCAAAGGAGTTGCCAGCAATGAAGATGGCAGCTTTTATATTCAAACGGAAAATACCAGGCAAACAACAATTGTATTTTCTTCATCCGGGTATAAAACCCAAAAGAAAACTATTGAGGCAGGTAAAGAACAGGTTTTAAATATTGAATTGGTGCCTGACCCTAAAGCTTTGGAAAAAGTAGTGGTAAAATCCAGCCGCAAAGCAAAATATTCCAATAAAAATAATCCTGCTGTAGAACTTATAAAAAAGGTAATTGATAATAAAAGCAATAACCGCTTGCATGCTTATGATTTTGTTCAATATGAGCAATACGAAAAACTGGACCTCGCCTTAACCAATAAGCCTGAAAAATTAATGAAGAGCAAGCTGCTCAAAAATTATGCTTTTATAATGGATAATGAGGACAGTATGGTGCTTGAGGGCCGCTCCATTATACCCATTTATCTTGAAGAGCGCCTGGCTAAAAAGTATTTCAGAAAAGAGCCGTATAAAAACAAAACGTTTTTACTGGGCGAAAAGAAAGTAAATTTTGGTGAGTTTTTCGATAGCAAAGGAATAAGTGCATATTTAGATAAACTCTATGCCGATATTGATATTTACTCCAACAATATTGCCATTTTAGCCACGCAATTCCTTAGCCCTATTGCCGATGCAGCGCCCTCTTTTTACCGGTTTTATATAAGGGATACTTCGGTAATTGATGGGGTGAAAGTGGTGCAAATGTATTTTACCCCAAGAAACATTAATGACCTTCTTTTTAGAGGAACCATGTATATTACTTTGGATGGAAATTATGCCGTACAAAAAATTAACATGACCATCAGCAAACATGCCAATCTAAACTGGACAAATGAATTACGCATTAACCAGGATTTTGAAAAAGGATCGGATAGCCGGTACCATGTTTCCAAAAGTGGTATGCTTGCAGAGTTTGCACTCACCAAAAAATCGGCAGGCAGCATTTTGGGGCAACGCACCGTTTCGTACAAAAATTACCTGGTAAACACGCCTGCACCCGACAGTGTTTATAAAGGAAAAGATTTGGTGCAAAGTACCGATCATCAATATGCCGATAGCTTTTGGACAGCTTCCCGCCATGTTCCACTTACCGTTTCGGAGGCAAAAGCCTATTATAATATAGACAGCTTGCGCAATATGAAATCTTACAATAAGCTCATAAAAGTGGCAACACTTTTATTTTCCGGCTACTGGGGATTGGGCGGTTTTGATATAGGTAATACCAACACATTTTATAGTTTTAATGATGTAGAAGGTTTTAGGGCAAGGATAGGCGGAAGAACCACCACTAACTTTAGCAAGCGAATTTATTTTGAACAATACCTGGCCTACGGCTTTAAAGATGAAAAATTCAAAGGCTCTGTTTCGGGCACGTTTTCACTAAACAATAAATCTATTTATTCGTATCCCTTAAAATATATAAAACTTACGTATCAATATGATACTAAAATACCAGGAAGGGAACTGCAATATGTTGCAGAAGATAATTTTTTCCTTTCTTTTAAAAGAGGCTCAAATAAAATGTATTTTTATAACCGCTCTTTAAAGGCAGAATTTGTAAATGAATTTGGGAAAAACTTTACCCTTAATGCGGGTATAAAACAATTACAGCAAACACCGGCGGGCAGTATTACATTTAAAAAAGGCCCGGTAGGTAATGAAACTATTGTAAATAATATTACTACCACCGAACTATCGGCAGAACTGCGGTGGGCTCCCAATGAAAAATTTTACCAGGGAAAAAATTACCGTACGCCAATTATTACCAAGAACCCCATTTTCCGGTTAAGGTATATTGCCGGTATCAAGGGGCTCTTCAATGGTGAGTATAGTTTTCAAAACATAAACCTCAACATTTCTAAAAGAATGTACATGGCGCAGGCCGGTTATACCGATTTAATAGTAGAAGGCGGATATGTTTTTGGCAAAGTGCCTTTTCCCCTGCTCACCATACATAAAGCCAACCAAACGTACGCATACCAGCTTAGCGCTTACAACCTCATGAATTTTATGGAATTTGTAAGTGATAAATATGCAGCTGCCAATGTTGACGTATACCTAAATGGGTTTATACTGAATCGTGTGCCATTATTACGCAAACTTAAGTTGAGAGAAGTGGCAAGTGTAAAAATTTTATTTGGCAGCCTGAGAGATGAAAACAACCCGGGCAAAAAAGATGATGTACTAAAATTTCCGGTAAATGAAAATGGTATTTTGACAACTTATAACCTCAATAGCGGCCCATACATTGAAGCCAGTGTGGGTATTGCCAATATTTTTAAACTGGTAAGGGTAGATTTGGTAAGGAGGCTAAGCTACCTCAATCATCCGCAGGTAAGCGAATGGGGCATAAGAACGAGGTTACGGCTGGACTTTTAAAAGAAAATTACCAGCCATCTTTTGGTAAAGCAATAAAGGGCTTTAAGTATCTTTACACAAAAAATTGAGTTGCTACAATAGGTACAAATTTTTAAGTAATTGTATTGAAAATTGTTTATAGCAAAGAAAATTATTTCACAGTTTGAAGCATACACAGTAATGTTTAACAATAACTTCAAGGAAACGTTTCCAAAAGTTCATTATTCTGTGCACAAATTTTTTTTACTTGACCTTATTTATTTTATTATTATGAATTTACTGAAGTTGGAATTAGTTTTTTTGCCGGCTATTTTGCTACAAGCCTTTTTGTATGTACCAAATTGGAATACCTGCTGCACCGCTTTATATTCATTGCAGATTTTCAATTAAAAAAGATAAACCAAAAACGCTTCTTTTATGCAGTGTAAAACAAGCCAACAGTAAAATGGAATTTGCAATATTAGCAGCCGGGGAAGGATCGAGATTGGCAAATGAAGGTTTGACAACGCCAAAACCATTGGTGCAACTTAATGGCATACCATTATTGCAAAGGCTTATCCATACATTTGAAGCCAACCATGCAAGTAAAATTCATGTAATTGTAAACGCTTACTCCCACGCTGTTGCAGCATTTGTAAAAAGTTTTCCCGCTACTGTTCCCATAAACCTGCTGGTAAAAACTACCGAAAGTTCTTTGCACAGTTTCTTTGAGTTATTGCCTTTTATTGAAGGCGATAAAATTTGCCTTACAACGGTGGATACTGTTTTTGACCCTGTAGAATTTTCAGGATATATTGCTGCATTTATCAGCGATAATAAAACCGATGCATTAATGGCGGCAACTTCGTTTGTTGATGATGAAAAACCATTGTTTATTCAAACTACGGGCAACCATACTATTACCGGTTTTTTTGACCGTAAGGAAGTAAACTGCAACATGGTTTCCGGCGGTATTTATTGCCTTAGGAGGCCTGTTTTTTCAACGGTAACCAATGCAGTAAACAATGGCGTTACGAGAATGCGTAACCTGCAACGTATTTTAGTAAAAGAAGGTTTTGCAATAAAAGCATTTCCTTTTTCTAAAATAATTGATATAGACCATGTGCAGGATATTGCTACTGCTGAAAACTGGCTACATTCAACAAAGCATTTACATTAACCACACTTATTAAATTGCGATTTTAATTATGCTGCATTTTGCCGGAATAAAAAGAAATACCGAATTTTCTCCCAACCATAGAGGAAATGATAATGCTATATTTACCCTTACCGCTGCCGAGTTAATTAAAAAAGGCTGCACGGTAACCCTTTATAGCGAAGATGAATTTATGGAAATGGATGATGTATTTGAAGATTGCATTTTTACCATGGCCCGTAATAAACAAACAGTAAAAAAACTACAAAAGGCAGGGCAGCAGGGAAAATGGGTGATCAACAGCGGTGCCGGAATTGAAAATTGTTACCGCATAAACATGACCAATGGCCTGGTAAATGCAGGTATCCCTTATCCCAAAAGTATTATTGTAAATACTCAAAATATTACAGCAAAAGAATTCACTGCTTTAAAAGGCAATTCATACTGGATAAAACGAGGCGATTTTCATGCCATACATAAAGAAGATGTAAGCTTTGCACGTAATATAGGCCATGCGCTGGATATTTTAAAAGAATACCATTTGCGGGGAATTACCGAAGCCGTAATATCGGAGCATTTACATGGCGACCTGGTAAAATTTTATGGCGTAAGAGGAACCGGTTTTTTTTATTGGTTTTACCCGGTGGAATTTAATCATAGTAAATTCAATGCAGAAGCTATAAACGGCGCATCCAATTATTATGCTTTTAGCGAAGAAAAATTAAAAGACTTTAGTACAAAAGCTGCCGAAGCTTTGGACATTTATATTTATGGTGGTGATGCCATTATTGCCCAGGATGGCTCCATGCATTTTATTGACCTTAACGACTGGCCAAGTTTTGCACCCTGCAGGGAAGAAGCATCCCTGCATATTGCCCAATGTATTTATCAGCAGGCAAAAAAATCAATTCAACAGGTAAAATAATTTATGGAGAAAGAAAAAATAACATTTGAATCAACCCTCAAATCTTCGGATACAGAAGAAACCATTGATATTTATTTTTACCGCCCTATAGGTTTTAGAATTGCTTTGCTTTGCCGTTACCTGGGCATTACGCCCAACCCGGTTACCATTGCCAGTATTTTTATTGGTGTAGCAGCAGGCATTTTATTTTATTACGAAAACTTTACGCTAAGCTATATTGGTATTGGCTTACTTATTTTTGCCAATGCTTTAGATAGTGCCGATGGACAACTGGCAAGAATGACCAACAACAAATCAAGGCTGGGCCGCATACTCGATGGGCTGGCAGGAAGTTTTTGGTTTATAACTATTCATATTGCGCTTTGCCTGCGTTTGCAAAACCAGGGCTGGACTGAGGCAATCTGGATATTGGGTGTACTTTCCGGCCTTTCGCACATGATACAGGCACAGCAGGCAGATTATTACCGCAACATCCATTTATTTTTTATTAAAGGAAAAACCGGGAGCGAACAGGATAACAGCGAAGACCTGAATAAAGAACTAAGCAAATTATCCTGGGCAAAAAATTTTGGGCAAAAATTATTGCTCTCTTTTTACCGCAACTATACAAAGCAGCAGGAACTATTATCGCCCCAACTGCAAAAATTAATGAAGCTCATTAAAAGCAGGTTCCCCAATGAATTGCCGGACTGGCTGGCTACAGAATTCAGGGAAAAAAATAAACCGTTAATGAAGTATACCAATATTGTGCAATTTAATACCAGGGCCATATTTTTATTTTTTTGCCTCATCAGCAATAAACTTTACTGGTATTTCCTCTTCGACCTTATTGTGCTTAATGGCATTATGCTGTATATGATAATGCAGCAGGAAAAACTGAGTAAATATTTTTATAATAAATTACAGGCACAAAAAAATTAACGGACAAAGTATACATGAAGGCAAAAACCTACAATACCATATTTTTTATACTTGGGCTGCTTACGCTGCTTTACATGGTTTACAAAATTGGGTTGCAGGTAATTTGGAACAATATAGTGCAAACGGGTATTTGGTTTGTACCGGTTATTGGCATTTGGTTAATTATTTATATTTTAAATGCACTGGCTTTTAAAGAAATTATTTTTGAACGCAAATTGCCGGAGAGCAACCTGCCTTTTTGTCTATTTTAAAACTGACCATTTCGGGCTATGCCATTAATTATATTACGCCATTTATAGCCCTTGGCGGCGAACCATACCGGGTTATGACGCTTCAAAAAAAACTCAATACCAATAAAGCAACATCATCGGTATTGCTGTATAATATCATCCATATTTTTTCTCATATTATTTTTTGGATGGTTTCTATTATTTGCATCATCATTGTTTTAAAGCCGGGGCTAATGGCGCTTTTTGGGCTGCATCCTCACTTTTTTAATTTTCTTATTTTTGCTGTACTGGGTTTTTTTAAAATATAAAAAAGGGTTACTGATGATAACCTTTACCATGCTGTCTAAAATCCCTTTTTTAAGAAAAAAGATAGGTGTATTTATTGAGAAACGAAGGGAAAATCTGCTGGAAATAGACCAGCACATTATTGATTTGTTCAGCCACCGCAGTGGCACATTTTATGCCTCTATGGTATTTGAATTTGTGGCCAGGGCTATTGGCTGCCTCGAAATTTATTTTATTGCATTGGCTTTGCAGGCGCCAATTGGTTTGTTCGATTCATTTGTAATTAGCGCCGGCTCTTCGTTATTTGCCAATTTAATTTTCTTTTCTCCCATGCAGTTGGGTGCAAGAGAAGGCGGTTTTATACTGGCATTGCGGAGTATGGGGCTCAATGGCGGTATGGGTATTTTTATGAGCCTGGTAACCCGTATCCGGGAACTGGTTTGGATATTTATTGGTTTAATATTAATGAAAACCAAATCGAAACATTTATAATTTGTACACTAAATTTTTTTCATGATAAAAGGTATCCTTTTTTGATTATGGCGGCACAATAGATACCAATGGTAAACATTGGGGCGAATTGTTGTGGGAAATGTACCAGCGTTACCGGGTGCCAGTTTCCAAAGAAGTGTTCCGCCAGGCTTATACTTTTGGCGAAAAATCTTTGGCTATAAACCCGTTGATAAAACCGGGCCATAATTTTTTAGATGTTTTACAAATTAAAGTAAAATGCCAGTTTAATTACTTGTTTGCCGAAGGCCAGCTTAAAGAAAACACCGATAATTTTTCGGAAGAAATAAAAAATATAGCCGGTGATTGCAATAACTATGCTATGCATATCATAAACGCTGCAAAACCTGTACTGGAGCAACTTTCAGAAAGGTATCCTCTGATTTTAGTGTCTAATTTTTATGGAAATTTACACACTGTATTAAGGGAATTTGGCATCATCCATTTTTTTAAAAGTATTGTAGAATCGGCCGTAGTGGGTGTAAGAAAACCCAGCCCGGAAATTTTTTCGTTGGGTGTAAAAGCCTTAAACCTTTTGCCCGAAGAATGTGTGGTAATTGGCGATTCGTACAGTAAAGATATTGCTCCCGGCCATGCTGCAGGCTGTCATACTATTTGGTTAAAAGAAACCGGCTGGGGCGACGACCCGGAAGATACTACGCTAGCCAATAACGTAATTACAACATTTGAAGATTTACTAAAACTGCTATAGCCATTAGGTAAACTTTGAACTGTTTTTTAAACAGCAATATCGAAAACGCCTATTTAAAAAAAATAATTTTATTATCGGCTTTTTCAATTACGGCCTTGCTTCCTAAAATATCCAATCCTTTTTTATCGTAAAATTTCAGGTAAAAAGTATCATTTACCAGGTTGTATCTGCCGGGGTAGCTGTTGTTTTTTACGCTGTCAAATAACTGGCGGTAAAATTCAAAAAAGTTGTTTTCTCTAATCACAAAATAAGCATCGTTCATATCTGCCACCGATTTAAAGCTCATGGTTACCGGGCTGCTTTCAAAAGTCGTTTTATCTTTATTAAATGAGCCAAGGCTGCCACAGGAGGCTAAAGAAATAATGGTAATAAGAAACAGAATATACCGCATCTTTTCTATGATTTTTAAAGTTTTTCACCACTTATATAGCAAAAGCTGCACCAAAATGCAATATTGGGTAAAAAGTCGGCTATTTTTTCTAAAAATCCTCCCCAACAAATTTTTCAATACAGCCCTGTACCCTTACCTTTGCGGCTCAAAAATAAACCTAATTTTTTTAAATAATTTTTATGGCCAATACAGGTAAAATTAAAGCAATTATCGGCGCTGTGGTGGACGTACAGTTTGATAGCGATTCAAAACTTCCTGAAATTTTTAATGCCCTCGAAGTGGACCGTGGCGAAAGCGGCAAGTTGGTGCTTGAAGTACAGCAGCATCTTGGCGAAGACAGCGTACGTACCATTGCCATGGATGGAACGGAAGGCCTGGTGCGTGGCATGAAAGTGGTAGATACCGGCAAAGCTATTGCTATGCCTACAGGAGAAGCCATTCGTGGCCGCCTGTTTAATGTTACCGGCGACCCTATTGATGGTTTGCCTGCGGTAAGCAAAGAAAATGGCCGGCCCATACATGCAAAACCACCCATTTTTGAAAACCTGAGTACGGCATCGGAAGTTTTATTTACCGGCATTAAAGTAATTGACCTTATTGAACCTTATGCCAAGGGTGGTAAAATTGGTTTGTTTGGTGGCGCTGGTGTGGGTAAAACCGTATTAATACAGGAGTTAATCAATAATATTGCCAAAGCTTACAGTGGTGTATCAGTATTTGCCGGAGTGGGCGAACGTACCCGTGAAGGGAACGACCTTATGAGGGAAATGATAGAAGCGGGTATTATGAATTATGGCGATAAATTTAAGCACAGCATGGAAGAAGGTGGCTGGGATTTGGATGCCGTGGATATGAATGGTTTAAAAGACTCCAAAGCAACCTTTGTTTTTGGCCAAATGAACGAACCACCCGGAGCCCGTGCCCGTGTGGCATTAAGCGGGTTAACCGTTGCTGAATACTACCGTGATGGCGACGGACAAGGCCAGGGAAAAGACATTTTGTTTTTCGTAGACAATATATTCCGGTTTACACAGGCAGGTTCCGAAGTATCGGCGCTGCTTGGCCGTATGCCTTCTGCCGTGGGTTACCAGCCAACGCTGGCTACCGAAATGGGACTGATGCAGGAGCGTATTACCTCTACAAAAAATGGTTCTATCACTTCGGTGCAGGCGGTGTATGTACCTGCGGATGATTTAACCGATCCGGCGCCGGCAACAACCTTTGCTCACCTGGATGCAACAACGGTACTGAGCCGTAAAATTGCAGATTTAGGTATTTATCCTGCGGTAGATCCTTTGGATTCTACTTCAAGGATTTTAACCCGGCAAATTGTAGGAGATGAGCATTATAATTGCGCCAACAGGGTAAAATTAATTTTACAACGCTATAAAGAGTTACAGGATATTATTGCCATATTGGGTATGGATGAATTGAGTGATGAAGATAAACTCGTTGTGTTCCGTGCACGCAAAGTGCAGCGTTTCCTTAGCCAGCCGTTTTTTGTGGCCGAGGCATTTACCGGTTTAAAAGGTGTGTTGGTTCCCATTGAAGAAACTATACGTGGCTTTAATGCCATTATGGATGGTGAAGTAGATGAATACCCCGAAGCAGCATTTAACCTGGTAGGAACATTGGACGATGCAATAGAAAAAGGTAAAAAATTGATGGCAGCAGCGCAGGCTTAAGGGAAGTATAGAGTATTGAGTATTTAGATTTGAGTATAGAGCGTAATATCAATTAATTGTGCTAAAATGGGAATGCATAGGTTTAGGGAACTAAAAATAGGGCAACGAAGAATGGATCTTGCAGAAAATGTTTACCGGGTAGTTGCAGGGTTTCCAACTGAAGAAAAATATGGCCTTACTCCTCAATTAAAAAGATGTGCTGTTTCTGTACCAGCTAATATATCCGAGGGTGCAGGCCGGGCTATCAATAAGCAATTTAAATTTTTTCTTGAAGTGGCAATGGATTCCTGCAATGAGGTGCAAACGCAAATGGAGCTGGCCCAAAGGTTTGGCTACGTTCAGCCTGAACAGGCGAGGTATTAATGGATGAAGCATTTCAAATGTAAAAATTGATCCTTGCAATTTATAATTCATTAAGCGAAGCATAACCCGCTAAATACTATATACTAAAATACTAAATACTAAATACTTATATGACATTAGAAATTCTCACCCCCGAACGCAAAGTTTTTAGCGGCGATGTATATGGCGTACAATTGCCGGGTATTGACGGGTTGTTTGAAGTATTGGATAAACACGCCCCACTTGTAAGCGCCTTAAAAAGCGGCAAAATGAAAATTTTGAAAGATAAAAATACCGGCCAGCAGTTTAATATCCAAAGCGGCTTTGTAGAAGTATTGGCAAATAAAACTACCGTGCTGGTAGAAGGAGCGGAAGAAATTTAAATTAATTTTTGTATAATATATTTACCCGGTTATATGGCCGGGTTTTTTATTTTGTATTTTTAGAAATAATAGTCAATATATCATCTACTTTTTTCTGTAATTGCTCAAAATGATCATAAGGATGATTAAAATTTTCGGTTTTTAATGAAACAATATTGCAGGAACTGTTATCATTAAAGTTAACTACCTGTTCAGTACTTCCAGAAAGTAGCCAATTGGCGTCTAAATCAAATTGATCAATTAATCGTTTTAGTAAATCTAAAGAAGGCACCCTGTTATTGTTTTCGTATTGGCTATAATTTCCTTGCGTTGTAAATAATAAATCAGCCATTTGTTCCTGGCTTAAATTGTTAAGCTTACGGATTGACTTTAATTTTGAACCAAAATCCATAAAAGAGAGTTTATTCTCAAATGTAATAACATTATTTCATTTTAAAATGAAATAATTCATATTTTCCATTGAATTTTAAACATACAATCAAATTAATTAAGCTAATAAAAATTATGAAAATTAGCAAACTGGTCATTATTCTACTTTTAACTATTTCATGTAATAATACCGTCAGTTTAAAATTAGAAAACTCAAATTATTTAAATTTTCAAGACAGTATTAAGATAAAATTGGACTCATTAACATTTAACAATTCAGATAATATACAGCTACAGGATTCCGTACTTATGATAAAAAATGAAGTGATAAATTCATTGACTTTTTTAGATTTTAGAGGAAATGTATTGGCATATCACGACTTTAGTGAAATGAAAGAGAAGTTGCATAAATTCAATATAGATGGAGCATGGTTTACATCTCTTGATTCAATTTATGTATTTACATCAAAGTATAAAATGATTTACCTTTTTAATAATAAAGAGGTTTGTATAGATAGTCTCTCAACAACAAATGATTCTATTAAAATCAAGTTACTGCCACATATTTATATTTCTACGATTCAGCAACCCTACGTTTATGAAAAATCAATTTATACTTCAGGTTTTTCCTTTGGGGAAGGAAAGGAAATTGCGGATTCAAATAGATTTGTCGTAAGAGAACTTAAAAAAGACACGTCAGATTACTTAGTAAATTATCCTCCGGATTACGCTGATATTGATTGGGGAGGCATATATTATAGGATGGTATATAGTTGTATTGCGAATGATTCTTTAATGTACATCTCATTTCCGGCAAGTGATTTTATAGCAATATTAAATCTTAATACTAAAAAAGTAAAATATCAAAATTTATATCCTCAAATTAATAAATTATTAAAACCATTTCATGGAGATTTGATTATTTCAGCAAAAGATAACTTTAAAAGAGCAAAACATTATTACGGGCAATACTCATTTAAAGGGATAATTTATGATAAATATAGAAAAGTTTTTCACAGATTTTTACTTGAACCTGCTAACCAAAAAGATATTAAAAATGGGAAACTTGGTATGCAAAGGAAAATAATACTTACTTATAATAATAAGTTACAGTATTTGGGATTCACAGAATTAAATGAATCAGTTTCAAGTTCAACTTTTTTTGTTACAAAAAAAGGGCTATTAATAAAAAATGAAAGCTATCAAAATGATGAAGATAATCTCTATTTTTATCTGTATTCACATAGGAATGATAATTAGTGGTTGCAAATATGATAAATTCAATGATAGTTTATCACGTTTTAAGGAATTAAATGATGTTGGGGAAAATTCTAAAATTTATATTATTCCTGGATCTGGTTGTACAGGTTGTATTAGTAGTGCCGAAGAATTAGCTTTGAAAAATATAAATAGCGATAGTAATTATTTTATTTTTACAGAAATAAGATCATTAAAAATATTTAAGAATAAATTTCCTCAACTTTATATCGCAAAGAATGTAATTGTTGATAGTCTCAATTACTTTAAATATCCAAATGATCAATATAGAATTTACCCTATTGTTTATAAAATGGTATCTAAAAATTTGGAATTCTTTCAATACCTAAAACCATAATTTAAAATTAAATGAAATTTATAACGTATCCTATTTTGCTAATATTAGTTTTTCTTTTTTTACATACTAAGATAACCGCACAAAATAAAAACTGTACGATTGAATTTGCCGTTCAAGATTCTACTAATTTGAATTTAAAGAATATTAAAATAAACTTAGTTCAGAATGATAAATTAACTCGTTGCAAAATAAATGAAAAGGTTGGGGTATATAAAGATGTTACAATGAGCATTGAATTTAGCAGCCCCGATTTTATTATACCGGGTATAAAAAATTTAAAACTTCAAGGTGATACCTTAATTTTTGTAACAATAAAGAGGCTGGAATCGGTACTGGTAATGTCAAAAAAAAGTATAGTTCGACAAACATTAAATGGGTTTGAGTATAGCCCGGCAAATGATAGCCTTTTTAAAAATCAGAGCCTTTTAATTGCTTTACAGAGATTGCCCTTTATGTACATAATGGACGTGGATGCTATTGGTTACGAAGGTGGAAAAATAATGTTTAAAATAAACGGAAAAGAAAAGAAAGGCATTGGTGATAGTTGGAATAATGTACTTAAAGTTTTAAATGCAAAAGATATATACAAAGTAGAAATGATAAGGGAAATTCCTGAATTTGTAAAAAGCCAGGGATATGCCGTAATAATAAATATTTTAACGCTTGATGCAAACTTGTATGGAAAAACCTTCAGCTTTGCTGAAATATTTGATTCAAGAAAAAATAGTGATGCCAACCTGGACTTTACAATGCAACATAAGAAAGCAGATTTTTCTATAACTGCAGCAAGTTCAAGTGATAAACAGGAGCTCTTTAGTCATACAAAAGTTCTTGAAAATGGTAATACTAATGCGGAGAATGATATGTGTATAAATTATGTTTATCGTTCCAATACTGCAAACATTGGTTATGGCCTTCGGATTGACAGTGCAAATGATTTTTCTATAAACTTAGCATTGCACAAATATGAAAATAACAATCAATTTCTAATTTTATATAATTACCCTAATTCAATTAATAATCAAAAAAACAAATTGATAAACCTGGGCGCAGGTTTAAATGTAAGTTATATACACAGGAAGAATAAATTTATAACTAAAAGCATAATCACTGTAGCTAAATTTGGAAATGAGGAGTTTAGCAATAAATTAGCTTACTTAAAAGCGGGTAAGCCTGATAGTATTGACTATAAAACCAATACTAAGCCAACAAATTGGATTGTTGAGTATAATTATTTAAATACAAAACATGAAACATATAATATAGAATACGGTGTACAGGCATATAAAAAATACCTGGGTCAATCTTTTTATACTTATGCGATTGACAGCCTAACAAATAAAAACGGGAGTCTTATTAAGCAAAGCGAAGACTCTGTATTGTTTAATCAATTTGCCATTCGGCCTTATTATAAACTTGATAAAGATTTTACCAATAAAAAAAATATAACACTCACGCTTAGCGCTGAGTATTATTCATTAAAGAATAAAAGTGAAAATCAAAAACATTTTTTATTACCCTCAATTGATGTATCCTATAAAAAATTGCTGAAAAATAATGGGTCATTAAAGTATGGGGTAAAGTATAATTATTTTAAACCATCTATTGATTTTTTAACCGGCAAAAATTATTTCATGTCTCCAATAGAAGAAAGAAATGGCTCCACTACATTGTCTCCCGGCAAATCCATTAATGCAGATATTGATTTAACGTATACAAATAAAGTAACAATTTCGCAAAAGCTCTCTGCAACTTATTTTTATGATGTTCCTACATTCTATACAGTTTATGATACATCTGCCAAGATGCTTATTACCAACTCGATAAATGAAGACCGAAGCTTATATTTAAATTATTATATTTATTTTCAAAAACAAGTGAACAAAAAATTTCGATTTTCTATTAGTGCAAGCCCCAATTATATCATTACACATACCGGGAAGAATAATGCTTCGCATAGTGGATTTAGTATTAGAAGCCTTAGCAATGGTACTTATTCATTAGGTACTAAAGCCGGGTTCCTGGGCTTTACAAGTTTTTTAAACACTAATGTAATTACCAACCAGGGATATTATAACGGTTCCATAATGTATAGTATTTACTATGCTCGCACCATAATAAAACGGAAGCTGGTAATGACATTAATTGCCAGTCAGTTTTTGAAAAGAACAGGGATATTAAAACTTATAGTATTTATAATAATACTGAGCGGTTTACAAATCAAATTACTCCATTCCGGTTATTTAAAATAAGGTTGGCTTATAATTTTTCAAACCTTGTGATACGGAAATTTGCTCAAAAAAAGTCTACCCGTGTGCACGATGAGAAATCGGCAAATTGATATTGCGAATTGAAATGATTTATTGCAAATGCAAATTTTATTATAAAGTAAAATGTTTGAATTTAGGGTATAAATTTTAATCTAAAACTTTAGAAATGAAAAAAATTATTTTTGTGATTTCAATCTTCGTTTTTGGCACTGCAATGTATTTACATGCAAAAGTCACCCCACCTCCCGAAGCAAGCTGCCCGAGTGGAGGCCCCAATAGTGATGGGTATTGTGTTGAAATATTTGATGCCAATAATGTCGGTAAGTCAGTATGCTTGGATCCAGGGAATTCAGCAGTTGCACTCAATTGTTGTAAATAAAACTAATTTAACAACAAAGTATTTAATGAGGCTGATACTTTCAGCCTTTTTTATTTCCAATATGGCAATATTTATTTTTTTCATATATCATCTACTTTTTTCTGTAATTGCTCAAAATGATCATAAGGATGATTAAAATTTTATCTTTACAATACCTAAAGCCTTAATAAAGCCTTAATAAAGCCTTAATAAAGCCTATATGAAAGCTTCCCTCAAATTAATATTTGGTATTGTTTTTTATATAATATCATGCAGTAATTTATTTGCTCAAAACAAAAAATGTTTTATTGAGTTTAGGTTAGATACCTCAGTAACTACAGGTTTGAAGGATACAAAAATCAGCATTTCGCAAAATGGCTATTTACATAAAGTAAGGTTAAATGAAAAAATTGCTGTTGATACCGGTGTAAATTGCATCATAGAATTTAATCATCCCGGCTTTATCATCCCGGGTATAAAAGCCTTAAAATATACAGCGATACCTTAATTTTTATTGGATATAAAAACCTCGAATCGGTAGTAGTACAAAGCAGAAAAACCATTGTAAGGCAAACCCTTAAAGGGTTTGAATATTCACCACAAAACGACAGCGTTTTTAAAAACAGGAGCCTTTTGGTTTCTTTACAAAGGTTGCCATTTATAATTTTAAAAGGGGAAGACGCAATTGAATATACCCGTGGAAAAATTATGTTCAAAATTAACGGCAGAGAAAAAAAGGGGATTGGAAATAGCTGGAACAGTGTTTTAAATGCCATTAATGCCAAAGATATTTATAAAGTAGAAATGATTACAGAAGTTCCTGCATTTGTAAAAAACCAGGGCTATGATGTAATTATAGATATTTTAACGCTTGATGCAAACTTGTATGGAAAAACCTTTACTGCGGCTACGTTTTTCAATACGAGGAATAATATTAATCCCAGTACCAGTTTTACATTGCAGCATAAAAAGGCCGATTTTTCCATAAGTGCAAATAATAATAACGACAGGCAAACAAACTTTTTGCAAGCTAAAGTTATGGAAAACGAAAACATTATTAGCGAAAACAGGATAAACACAAACTTCCGCTTCCACGGGTATTCTTTAAATTTAGGTTATGGCCTGCGTGTGGATTCTGCAAATGATTTGTCGGTAAATTTATCCATGCACCGTTATAAAACCATAAGTGCATTTCAAAATGAATATGCCTATCCCACGCCAGTGAATAACCAAAATGATGATCATATTAATTCAGGAGGAGAAATCAATTTAAGTTACATACATAGGAAAAGTAAGTTTATAACCAAAAGTATTGTTGCAAAAGCAAAAATTGAAAACATAGAATATAATAACCGGCTTGCTTATATGCAGCCAGTGAAAAATGATAGCATAAGCCGGCTGTTTCAAACAAAACCAATGAACTGGATTGTAGAGTACAATTATCTTAATACCCGGCATGAAACTTATAATATTGAATACGGCTTACAGTTCTATCA
This sequence comes from Chitinophagaceae bacterium, assembly GCA_016699815.1. Classification (NCBI taxonomy): domain Bacteria; kingdom Pseudomonadati; phylum Bacteroidota; class Chitinophagia; order Chitinophagales; family Chitinophagaceae; species Chitinophagaceae bacterium. The sequence continues at coordinate 1,993,978 of CP065012.1, forward strand.
AAAAGATTATAGCCAGTCTTACTACACATACACGCTGGACAGTTTTACCAATGAAAATATTAATCTTGTATATGCGCAAAAAGATTCTATGCGATTAACCCAGTACGCTTTAAGGCCATATTTTAAATACGACAAAGATTTTACTCCAAAGAAGAACTTAATATTGAACTTAAGCTCGGAATGGTACTCCATATTGCCTAATAATTTTAAACGAAAAAATTATTACCTGCCCGATATAGATGTTTCTTATAAAACGCTGTTTGATAACAATGCTTCTTTAACATATTCAATAAGTTTTAATTATTCAAAGCCTTCGGAAGATTATTTTACAGGGCAGCAATACTATAATAACCCGGCGGAAGCCCATCGTGGATCGGCAGATTTGGCGCCCGGGAAAACTATTGGCGCAGGTGTAGAATATTTATTGGTTAATAAATCAACTTTTTCAAGTGAATTAAATTGCTGGCACAGCTTTGATGATCCTACATTCTTTACTGCTTATGACAGCATTAATAAATTAATGGTTACAAGCCCAAATAACGGTGACAAAAGTTATGGCATAGGCGACAAGTTAAATTTTCAAAAATTAATTGCTAAAAAGCTTAATCTTTCTATTTACTCCAGTATTTATTATCTTAAAAGAACCAATAGAATTATTAATACCGGCTCAAGCGGAATAATTTACCGGTTACAACCAACAATAGATTATTATTTGGGCCGCAAATATGGCAATTTAAACTTCTGGGGAATTATTGAGGGCAATAATGTTACAAGCCAGGGGAAAACTACCGGGCCGCTGAGGTATTCTTTATCTTATGCTAAATCCATTATTCAAAGAAAATTTACCGTTGTATTCATCCTGGAAGAGTTCCTGGTAAAAAACAGGGAGAAAAAAACGTATAGTGTTTTCAATGGGTTAAGCCAATATAGCAACATAATAAGGCCATCAAGGTTAATTAGCATAAGGTTTGCATATTATTTTTCCAATATCAGGCTTGCAAAATTTGCCAAAATGAAATCTGCTTCAATAAAAGGAGAAAGAAAGGCAGACTAAGCGGTTGCCATTATATCTACATGCAATAGAATATTTCAAATACAAATTTTTAAGAAGGTAAAAATTTTTCAACTTTATTTGCGAAAGGCCCTTTGAAACTTAACTGCGTTTTCAAATAGCCCAAACCAAATTTATTTAAACACAAAATTTTATTGAAATGACATAGATTATTTTTCTTGCGGTAATCCTGTTTACCGCATTTACCTTTATTGTACATGGGAAAGTTACACCAGGTACTGGCGGTGGAAATTGTCCTTCTGATTCAAAGACTAATAACGGTCATTGCACTCCTTATTGGGATGGGAATGACAAAGTAACTTATTCTTGTCTTGCCGCATCAGGAGGTGCTGAAATAGATTGTAAAAAATGAATAGTGGAAAATCATTTTTATTGGGGCTGATATAATCAGCCCTTTTTTATTTGTAAATAACTCCAGGCAAATAAAGGCATTGCCAATAAAAGCCATAAACTATAAATATTGTGGGTAAATAAATAGGCAAGCACCATAACCATCAATACATAAAAAGGGTAGCCCAGCATTAAAAAAGCAACCAGTATAGAATCGTAATGTCCATTGTTTTTTCCCAGTTTTTTTGCGGTTTTAAGCGCAGGTAAATATAAGGGTAAATGAAAAATACAGCCTAAAACTGCCGGAGCAGCCAATAATACTTTCTTCCAGCGGGGAATTTTAAAATCAAAAATTTCTTTTCTTTTCCCTACATCATTAGCAGTTATTTCATAAACCAGTGGCTGCAACTCTTTTTGCAAAATATTGTTGAAGGAAGTTACAGAGCGGCCAAAACCATTCGTTTGTTCTACATCTTTTTTGCAAATAATAGTGCCAAAATGAAGTTGTACATTTTTATCGTAGCTATAAAACCTATTGTAGTTGATGCCTGTTGGCAAAACTTTTAATGGGATGCCCTCATCCCAACTGCTGAGTGCAAGCCTTGCCGTGCCTTTTTTTAAAGGCCGTAAATGCCATTCGTTTACACATTTGCCTTCGCTAAAAATAAGTACAATGCCGTTTTGTTTAAAAATTTCTTTGCAGGCAGAAAAAGTGGCATAATTATGCTCCAGGTTTTCCACTCCTTCGCTGCTGCGGTACACCGGCAGCATATTTAAAGATTTGAGTATGGCGCCGGCAATTTTATTTTTAAACACATCTCCACGGGCAAGTGAGTAAACCGGCCGGTTAAATAAACTGCAATATATAATGGCATCTAAAAAAGAATTGGGATGGTTGCAGGCCAATAATAAGGGCCCTTCGGCAGCAAGCCATTTTTTGTTATTAATTTTTAAATGCCTTACATATAAGCGCAGGCAAAGCTTTGCCGGTATTTTAAAAAGCTGGTACAGCAACCTTTTTTTTGTGAATATACCAACAAAAAATTTGGATTAAAAAAATTAATGGCTTTTTGCAGCAGGCAGCTTTGTTGCAAGCCAGCTTTCTTTTACTGGAACAATCCATTGGCTGTTGAGCGCCTCAAGAGTAAGTACCGTATTGTTAAAGTAGAGTGTGTTTTCATTTATAAAACCTTTGGCAAAAGCATATTCCAGTTGCGCAAGCGGTATGAGCTCTATTTTGTCTTTTACAATAAAAGCAAGCAGTTGCCTGTTGAACATTTCGGTATTAAATTTTTGCGCAATAGTTTTTACAAACCTTACTGAGCTATCGGTACTACAGCCACCAACGCCTGTTTGGCTTTCATCGGCAATAATAATAATAAATCGGCCAAAGAATAAATTGGCATAACCGGTTACATCATCCCCATGGCTTTTCCAGTTTTGTATAAATTCTTTAAGCAAATCTTCCAGTTCAAAAGCTTCGGTAATGGTAAACATACGGCTTGCCTGGTAAATCCAAATCCTGCTTTGCGGGGAAAATTCCTGTGGAAGATGTTCTTTATATTCTAAATTCATCATCATAAATTTTTAAGCAAGAGATGCTGCAACCAGTTCGGCAATATCCACTACAGCTACGTTTTCGTTTTCTGCATTTTTTACACCATCGGTAAGCATGGTATTGCAATAAGGGCAGGCAGAAGCAATAATAGTTGCGCCGGTAGCTATAGCTTCGTTACTGCGGTCTATATTAATGCGTACATCTCCTTTTTCTTCTTCTTTAAACATTTGGGCGCCGCCTGCGCCACAGCAAAATCCATTGCTCTTGCAGCGTTTCATTTCTACCAGTTCGGTATCTAATGCTTCCAAAACTTTTCGTGGCGCTTCGTAAATATTGTTGGCACGGCCCAGGTAGCAACTGTCGTGGTAAGTAATTTTTTGCCTTTATAAGTTCCGCCTTCTTTTAATTTTACTTTTCCTTCATCAATTAATTGCTGTAAAAACTGGCATGGTGCATTACTTCAAATTTGCCGCCAAGCGCCGGGTATTCGTTTTTAAAAATATTAAAACAATGCGGGCAGGTAGTTACAATTTTTTTAATGTTGTAGTTGCTAAGTGTTTGTATGTTCTGGTAAGCCATCATTTGAAATAAAAATTCGTTGCCAGCCCTGCGTGCCGGGTCGCCTGTACACATTTCTTCTTTGCCTAAAATGGCGTAGTTAATGCCAACTTTATCTAAAATGGTTACAAATGCTTTAGTAATTTTTTGCGCCCGCTGATCAAAGCTGCCTGCACAGCCAATCCAAAACAAAACATCGGGCTGCTGGTTACTTGCCGCCATTTCTGCCATTACAGGAATATGCATAACTTATTTTTTGGCAAATTAGTTAGAAATTGATAAGGTTGTTTACTTGTATGCAAGTATTTTTGCAGTATTTACCTGTTTGAAAAAGTTAATACATAAAATTTTTAATTGGGAAGCATGGCCTTTCAGGCTGCTCTATGCACCACTTACACCGTTATGGGCTTGGTATATGTTGCGGTCGGGTTCCGTTTGGTTTTTTACACCCAGCAACCCCAAAATTACTTTTGGCGGCCTGGAAGGTGAACCCAAAAAAGAAATGTATGATTTATTACCCACGCATCTATATCCAAAAACATTATATGTATTGCCCAATGAAAATTTTGATGATATATTAAAAAGAATTGAGCAGGCTGGTTTTAATTTTCCCTTTGTGGTAAAACCACAAGTGGGCTGGCAGGGCGTGTTGTTCAGAAAGATTGATAAAGCTGATGAGCTAAAGCATTACCACAGCAATATGGTAATGGAATACATGGTGCAGGAGTTAGTGGAATATCCAATGGAAGTAAGTGTATTTTACATACGGCATCCACAAAATAATAAAGGAATTATTACCGGCTTTTTGCATAAGGTTCCACTGCAGGTAACAGGCGACGGAAAACTCAGCCTGGAAGAATTGGTTTTACTACACCCAAAGGGAAAAAAAAGAGTAGGAGAGCTGCACAGCAAGCATAAAGAAAAATGGCATACTATTATTCCACAAGGCGAAAAATGTATGTTGAGTTATGCGGCCAACCACAACCGAGGCGCCCATTTTATAGATTTAAAAGGGCATATTGATGATACATTAATTAAAATGTTTGACCAACTGAGCAATAATAACAATGGATTTTTTTATGGCCGGTATGATATTATGTGTAGCAGTGTGGAAGAATTAAAAGCCGGGAAGAATTTTACCATATTGGAGTATAATGGATGTGGCGCCGAGCCCAACCATTTTTACGATACCGGTTATACACTTGCAGGCGCTTACCGTGAAATCTTAAAACATTGGAAGGCTTTATATACCATTAGTAAGTACAACAGCAAAAATGGCGTTAAGCCCTGGCCTTTTTTAAAAGGTTGGCGTTTTTTGCAGTATTCAAAAAAGCTAAATAAGCAAATGAAAGAAACCGATGAAAAAATTGGTTAAAATTGATTTAATAATGAAGGGCGGCCTCATTTGTATTTATTAGAACCGCATTTTTGTATGGTTAAAATTTTAAGTATGAAATATCGTTTATTTTTTGCATTTCTTTTCGTTACAGTTGCTGCTATGGCGCAGCACAACCATGTGCCCAACAATGAAGGCAGTAAAGTTAAATTTCAAATAAAAAACTTTGGGATTACGGTAACCGGCTACTTAAGCAACTTAAAAGGAGGAATTACAATAGATGCCGGTAATGTGCCGCAGGCAATAGAGGTAACCTGCGATGTAAAAACCATTGATACCGATAATGAAAAAGAGACAACCATTTGCGTGAAGAAGAATATTTTGGCGCCGATAAATTTCCACAAATCAGGATAAAAAGTAAAAGGATACAACCCACAAATACGCCAGGCAATTATTATTTGTTTGCCTACCTCACTATTAAAGATGTAACCCGTGAAATACAATTTCCGTTTACAGTGGCGCTTAAAGAAGGAGGAAAATTATTTACCGGCGAATTTACCATTAACCGCCTGGATTACCATGTAGGCGGAGAAAGCAGGGTAATGGGAGACAATGTAAAAGTATTGCTGAGCGTAATGGCAAAATAATATTGCGTAGCATAAGGCATTGTTTCTGCCTGTATCTTTGACCTATGTCCAAAATTTTCCGCATTTTTTTATGGGGTTTGTTCATTAGCTTTTTGGGCTCTTTGCCATTGGGTACATTAAATGTGGCAGCCATGCAAATTGGCATACAGGAAAGTATTAAAAATGCCTTATTTTTTCGGCAGGATCTTTATTGGTAGAAATGGTTTATGTAAGGCTTTCGCTTGTAGGTATTGATTGGGTGCGCAAGCAGGTAAAACTTATGAAAGCAATGGAATGGATTACCCTGGGCATAATAGTGGCTTTGGCAATTGGCAGTTTTATTGCAGCGGCAAGCGATAGTGGCGATGGAAAAAATGTAATGCTTCAAAATAATATGCACCGCTTTTTGCTTGGCGCATTAATGAGTGCAATAAACCCGGTGCAAATACCCTTTTGGTTTGGCTGGAGTACGGTTTTGTTTACCAAAAAAATACTGGAACCTTCAAGGATGCAATACAACTTTTATATTATGGGTATAGGCTTAGGAACCTTGCTGGGCAATGCAGTTTTTATATTTGGCGGCAAATGGCTGGTGGGTACTATAAAAAACAGTACACAATATATCAACTGGGTTATTGGCGGCATTTTTACTATTACTGCCCTTATTCAACTTTGGAAAATTATAAGCCACAAGAATAGTGTAGATAGAATGGAACACATCAAAGATGAAGATGTGGAAAAACTAAGATTGTAAAGTTGCTATATTTCCTGCGTCCATTTATCCCGTTCATCGGGACTCAATTTCCATGGAGCAAAATTATTTTCAATATTGCTGAACATGCCGTTCCACTCCTGTGGCGCATTGCTTTCTTCCATTATTAAATTACGGCGCAATTCCCCAATTATTTGCAAAGGGCTGATGCTTACCGGGCACTCCTGTACACAGGCCTGGCAGGTAGTGCAGGCTCTTAATTCTTCTGTGGTAATATAATGATGTAATAAGGCCTTGCCGTCGTTTTTAAAAACGCCATTGGCTTTAATATTTTTTCCCACTTCTTCCAGCCTGTCACGGGTGGCCATCATAATTTTTCTGGGGCTTAATATTTTGCCGGTTTGAGTTGCAGGGCAGGCAGCGCTGCACCGGCCACATTCGGTACAACTGTATGCATCCAGCAGGCTTTTCCAGCTTAAGTCAAATACATCTTTTGCGCCAAATTTCATGGAAGCAGCTTCACTACTGGTTGTTGGTGCAAGCTCAGGTTGCATCATGTACTTTACTTCCGTTTGTATGTTTTCCATGTTTTGCATTTCGCCCATGGGTTTAAGGCTGGCATAATAAGCATTGGGAAAAGCCAGTAAAATATGTAGGTGCTTACTGTAAGGCAAATAATTTAAAAAGGCAAAAATACCAATAATGTGCAGCCACCAGCAGCCCCGCTCAATACCCAATAAAGTGCTTTGCGAAAAATTTTGGAATAATGGTACCAGCTTGCCCGAAACTACAAAGCTGCCTGTATCTAAATAATGAGGAGCGCCCTGCAATTGCAAAGAACGGTCTGTTGCATTCATGCAAAGAAAAAGGCTCATTAAAATAATTTCGGTAAATAAAATATAATTGGCATCGCTGCGTGGCCATCCATCTAAATCTTTACTGATAAAGCGACGGAGTTTGATAATATTCCTGCGGATTAAAAAAACTGCACAGCTAATAATTACCAAAAATGCCAAAATTTCAAAACTGTTTATCAGGATAGGATATATACTGCCCAAAGGTTTTAAAAATAGCCGGTGAGTGCCCAGTGAGCCATCCAGCACAATTTCCAGCACTTCAATATTAATAATTATAAAACCGGCATATACTGCAAAATGCAGTAAGGCCACTAATGGGTTCCTGAACATTTTCTTTTGGCCAAAGGCAAGCAGCAATACATTTTTCCAACGTAAGAAAGGGTTATCCGACAGGCTTTCATCCTTGCCCAGGGCAATATTTTTTCTTATTTGCCCTATATTTTTGGCAAAAAGCCATATTGCATAACCAGCCAACAGTATAAAAACAACCTGGGATATATAATGCATAGCGCTTATTTAAAAGCTAAGATAAATAATTCTGCCGCCAAATAAATACATTTGCTTATGATTTCAGACAAGGATGCCGCCGCAAAAAAAATTTACCGTATGGCAATGGAAATTGCCGAACGCCATTATTCTAAAAATGAAATTGTACTTATTGGCATTAAGGAAAATGGTTTTTTTATTGCCCAAAAAATTGCGGCAAGCCTGGCAGAAAATTTTAAAGGCGCCATTAAAACACTTTCTTTACAAATTAATAAAAAACAACCCGGCGAAATATTGCTAAGTGAAAATGTTAGCCTTAAAGATAAATACATTATTCTAATAGATGATGTTGCCAACAGCGGCCGAACCATGTTGTATGCTTTAACGCCTTTGCTTAGCCAGCATCCTGCCGAAATACAAACCCTTGCTTTGGTAGAGCGTACCCATAAATTATTTCCCATAGCGGTGGATTATGTCGGGCTTTCTATAGCCAGCGGTTGGAAAGAGTATATTGAAGTGCTCATAAAAGATGGTGAAGTGCAGGGTGCAAAGCTGAAAAGTTAAGTGAAATGCTGTATATAGTTAGTTTAAAAGGTTAGCTCCAATGAAAAATAAAAGATATATTTATCCTTATTTATAATTTTCTAATTACTTGAATACCACTATGATAAGAATGTTTTGCTGTAAGAAATAATGCAAATTGTGCATAATATTTTTTTTACTTGTAAATTTCTTTTGATAATTTTCTTAATAAATGGAACGAATTTCTTTTTTACTTTCTATTTTTTTGCCGCCATAGAAACACCGTTTTAGAAATTTATAGTTGTATAATATGTTTACACTTAAACGAAAAGAAAAATTTCCTGATTATTGGAGAATTTTCTTACCATTAATATTTTCTTTTTTAGTTTTTTTGATGTTCAGGCTCAGGATGTAGAAAGTATGAATATCAAAAATCCATTTCAATTTCATGGGAATGTTAACCTGCAATTGGATTATTATAAAGCTAATGGAATTTCTGCCCGGCAAAAAGAGTTTAGCTGGCTCATTAATGGAAACCCAGTATTAACCGTACTTGGTGTTGACATTCCCCTATCTTTTGTGTTATCTAATTTTGAAAATAAATTTTATCAGCCATTTAACCAGTTTGGTATAAGCCCAAAATACAAATGGGCAACATTGCATTTGGGTTATCGAAATCTTACGTATTCCAACTATACATTAGCAGGCCACCGTATATTAGGCGCTGGCTTTGATTTAAAGCCAAAGAATTTTAGAATTGGTTTTATGTACGGGCAATTAAGACGTTCAGCATCCATTGATTCCAGTATGAATGCAAACCCTATGTATGTAAGGCCAGCGCCAACTTACAAGCGGTTAGGTATGGCGGCAAAACTGGGTTATAGTTTCAAAAAAAATTATGTGGACCTGGTATTTTTCAAAGGCTGGGATAAAACATCTTCGTTAAGTGATAAGCTGAAAGATTCTGTTATGCCTGCTGAGAATACCAGCATAGGCATTATTTCTTCAATAAACTTTCTTCAAAAATTTTCATGGGTTGTTGATTTAGGTATAAGTGCTTTTACTTTAAACAGGGAAGATGGCAGGGATACATCGGGAATTAAAAAGAATGGCCAAAAATTTGATCAGCATTTTGGTTAAAGATAAAGTAAGTACCCACTATTACTTTGCAGGGGAAACTAGGCTTGGCTATCAAGAAAAAAAATGGGGTGCACAACTTATTATTAAACGAATAGACCCCGGTTATCAGTCTATGGGGGCCTATTTTTTTCAACATGATATACAGGAATATAGTTTTGCCAATAATTTTAAATTAGACAGTGGTAAATTGAGTATCAACACGAATATTGGGTTTCAAAAAGATAATTTAAAAAAACAAAAAACATCCACTTCAAAAAGATTTATCGGCAGTGCCAATATTAGTTATATTCCTTCGCAAAAATTTGGCATCAATTTTAATTTCAGCAATTATGGTATTACCAATAATCCATTACCCACTTCAATGGGTAATGAATTATTCAAGCAAGTAAATAATAGTTTTATGCTGATGCCTTTTTTCTTTTGGACCAATGAAAAAGCCATTAAGAATCTGAATATTATTGCCACTTATCAGTCGTTAAAAACACCGCAGAGCAGTATAGGTAGTATGCCGGATATGAACAGTTATTCGCTTACAGGAGCATTTAGTAATACCTGGATACAAAGAGGAATTAATGCAAATGTTTCTGTAAATTATATAAATTCTAAAATTGCTGCAGGCGATATTAGTTCTTATGGAGGAACACTTGGTGGAATGGTTCCTATTGCAAAAAGAGAATAATGGTAAATGCATCTGCTTCTTACCTGCAAAATTTGTTCAAAGGAACCTCTAACGGGAATTCCATAAGGGCTTCTGTTGGATTTTGGTACCTGTGGGCACACGCCATAATTTTCAATTGCAGGGAAATTATTTGAATAACACATCAAAAGATGTTACCATTATTCAAAACTTTAATGAAACCAATGTGCAGTTTATTTACGGATTAACCTTTTAAATGTAGCAGAGATGAAACTATTTTCTTTAAAGTTATGCTTCCTACCGAGAAGAGCATACCTCTTATTTTGCCTACTGTCAATGTATAGTTTTGTATTGGGGCAATCATTATCAATAGTAAAAAATGTAATACTTAAACCACCTTATTCCTCCAATTATAGTACGTTTGAAAATTTATCCAATCATGCCATTATTACATTACTGGGTAGTACACAACCCATGAATATTGTTTTGCATGGTTCATTGACTAATATACAAAGAGATTTTAGAATTGTTACAAAAGAAGCATATCTGGGTGGTGTGTTTAGCCTTGGTTCCAATCAAACAAAAGTAATGATAAGCGATTTTGCTTCTATGCTTTTTTTGGGGAGAAACAATGTTGAGCACTTAGGAATACCTGATGAAGAATGGGTGCAAATATTAAAAACCGGGCAATTGCCCGATGGATCTTACGAGTTTTGTGTAAATGCATTTTGGGTTGATCCTTCAGGGCTTTTAGTGCCTGCTGGCGATGCTTGCTTTAGATTTAGCATTTCTCTTGCACAGGCGCCGGTAATTTCTTCGCCTTACAATGGGCAGGAATTAAACACTCAAATGCCCACTACCATATTTACCTGGACGCCACCCATTGGTAATATCATTGGCGCAAGCATTGTTTATGATCTCTATATTGTAAAAGTGCCTCACGGGCAAAACCCCAATGATGTAATGAATGCTGCTATAAATTATAAAGCTAACAATCCACTTATAAAAACAAACCTCACCGGTAACCAATATGTAACACAGCCATACGATTTAAAAATAGATTCCAATACCCTTTACGCAGTACAGGTAATTGCCAGAGATATATATAAGCAGGTGGGCTTTATGAATAATGGCCGCAGTGAAGTAATAACTTTTACAAAGGGAAAGAGCAACAAACCTGTTCTCATTATTACTGATATAAAGGAATCTAAGAAAAAACCACCAAAACAATCGCCTGGCTACACAGTTACAAACTTTGATCCCGTTCCATACAGCCAGTTAAAAGGAAAACTGTTTTATAAATTCAAGGATAAGGGTGGCCCGGTACCGGAAGGTATTGTACAAAATCAACAACCTTCATCTCAAAATGTTCAACTTTTTTTACCGGGAGCAGATAACATGCCCTATAATAAAAATAATATACCACTTGGCGGAGCAGAGCCGCTTGCAGGTAAAAAAGTAAGCCTGGTGATTACCTATCTTTTTTCAGGCACCCACAATGGGAAGAATGAAGATCAAATGATCATCGGTAAAAATCAATCTTATTTTTCAAAAGGACTTGATGATGCAGACAAAGTACTTGCAACCACCGTTACCGGGCCGGATGGAAGCTTTGAATTCAATTTTGTAAATGCAGAAAAAACGCTGGGACTTTTTAATGATGATTATTCTTATAAACATGGAGGTGAGTTCCCTGAAAATATTAGTGGCAAAATGTATAAGGTATTGCGTCTTAGGGTGGAGAATAAATATTATTGCAGCCCTGATGTAAACATTAAAATAGATCCGTGGAAAGGAATAGACCTGGGTACGCTTGTGTCTTATGTGAAGAGTTATTCGCTGAAAGTGAAGGTCACTTCGACGAATGCAAAGTTCTGGGACATGGCATACGGGCAGGGATCTGCATTACCCGCTATAACAACAACGATTATACGAAAAAGTTTGGTGGCTTCTGTTCCTACAGGTGAGGGCGAAAACAGCAGCAAGGATAAAATACCCAAATCCAATAGCTTATTATCATCCCATGAGACGGATAAAGATGGTTTTGTAACATTTCGTTATCTGGTGCAGCATGATTTAAATAACAAAACAGACCGGTATTATATCAAGTGTGTGCCCGATGAAAAAAAAGGAAACTTTATTTTTAAAGAGGTAGAAAAAAGCTATTATCCACAATATGATCCGGAATTAGGTGTTTTTCCTTTTAATTCAACGAGCCAGTACACACCATCCGGTAGCGACTTAAACTTGCCAATTACTTATGGTGAAAACATTACATGGAACCATCAACTGGAAATAAAGACCTATACTGCTACCGTTTCTTTATATCCTGCCAAACCCCGGATAGCCGGAAAATTGGAGGTGGCCACTAATGTAGAAGCCAAGGCCATGAGCGGAAGAAAAGTGGTAATGGTGAGTACCTATAAATACCCGACAGCTTCCGATAAATTATTTACGGTAGTAAAAACCAATAGCGAAGGGAGATATGAGTTTAACAACTTAAAAGTTGAGGTAGGCGAATTTCACGTAGGGATGGTTTCGAAAGTAGAGGGACCAACCAGAACTCTCTTGACAAAACCAGATGGATACAAAGGCGGAGTATTACCGGCAAAACCTCCCTATCCGCCATTAAAATGGGGGCAGCAATTACTTAACCAGGATTTTTTCTTAACGCCGGATGGTAAACTTTCAGGCTTTGTAGTAGATGAGAAGGGCAATGCCGTACATGCAGATATTGATGTGGATGGCGTAACAAAGACAACCACCGAACGCATTTTTACTTATGATAATAAACCTTCGGGAAATAAGAATGTAAAATTGCCAACAGGTTCAACAGAATCTTTCAGTATGCTGGCCCCTTCAGGTAAAAGAAAAATTACGATTACCCCAACCGATAAAGCGTATGCCCCTTTTGATACTACGCTCAATATTCCATTAGATGGAAGCAAAGCTTCACCAATAAAATTTGTCGTTTTCCGCTCACAAAAAAGAATCCGTTTCAGAGTAGTGGAAGCGAATTCAGAAAGCAACCGTGGCCAGTTGAATATGGTATTGACCCAGATAAAACCAATTGGACGAGCCTGGGTACAATTGGATGTGCCAGGAAAACCAATTGCACAATTTAGTAATAGCGATGGATACGTAACGTTCATTTTTGACAACAGTGGCTCATCTTTCAATTTTATAATTACCACGCCTGAAGAACCCGATGCTTATGAAGAAGGACATTATACAATTGCCAATTCAAAGAACACTTTACAAACTGTTACTTACGGCAATGCCTACCTGAAAAAAGCAGCTACTATTACAGGCATTATAACATTGGGCCCTGATAAAAAGCCATTGCAGGGAGCCAGCATTTATGTAGAGATGGGCGGTGGCAAAAAAATAGAAACTAAATCCAATTCCGAAGGTAAATATGTATTAAATGGCATTCCAAAATCACCATCAAATCGGACTGTGTGGGCAAGCAAACCGGGCATTACACCCAATATCATCAGCCAAAATAAAAAGATAACCATTGCACAAAAAAATGAACTTGATTTTAATTTGATTAATGATGATGAATTGGTCATTGAAAATATTTTTGGTTTTGATGCCGATATACAATCAAAAATAAAACAGCCCGATGGAACCTGGCTGGTGAGTGGTAGCCTGATTAACCTTCCGGCCAATGATAATTTTTCTTTGAGTAATAATAAACAATCCATACCCTTCAAAGATGTAAAAATTAAGAAAAGCGGGACTTTAAAAAATGGAATACCGGTCGGTGTTCCGTCTGATAATATTCTGTTGACTGATCTGGCCAATATTAAACTGTTGTTGCAAAATTCTTTTGTGGTGATTCAGAAACCAACTTCTGGAGATCAACTTCAGATAAAGGCAGAAAATCAAAAAGGAAGCCTGTTGGGAAAAATGGCCATTCAAAAATCGTCATTTCAATTTACTCAGGAGTATGTGAAATTTAACGATGACGCTGATGAAGCAATGTTGCTTACAGAAAAGCCTGGCTCTTTCAATACAAACCTGCCATCTATTGAAGCTGCAAACCCTACTAAAAAGAAATTTGGCGTCGCTAACCTGAAAGAAAAATCTTTACAATTTAAACTACTTGGTTTTGATGCGGAATCGGATGCTGCACAATCGTGGGTTCAGGACAATAGTATCAGCTTGCAAACAATCATTCAGATTAACGGCCTGCCCGGAATGGCGCCGTCCAAACTTGATATCAATGCGGGAAATTTGATAATTCATCCTGACAAGATAGAACCGTTAAAGGGAGATCAGCCTATAAAATTCAATCTCGAAAAATGGCAATTCGTTGGTAACAACTGGCAACTTCTGCAGGGAAGCAGCAGTATCAGTATTGCCTCGGGCACTATTAAAACAGGTAGCATTGATGTGCCATTGACAGACATCTCATTAAAGCCGGATCATCTTTCTATTGGTAATTACAATGTAAACAATCTAACGCTTGGTGGTATTATTCCTGTAAACGTAGTAACCACTAAACCGGTTTTTGGTTACAACAAAAGTGTAGGAAGCGATCAGAAAGCACATTATGAACTAAGGCTTATTGGTGAAAACGGTAAGCCCGGAGTTACCATAAAATCATTGCCGGGAATGAAGGCCGGCGATGAAATGAAATTTCAAAATTTCTCTTTAGTCAGCAATGGCGAACAAATCATCAACCCCGGAAATCAACCTAACGCTATCACTTTCTACAGCGTGATGAAAGTAAAACCTCTCTCGTTTACGAGTGGTGCAGATTACGTGAACATGGATTGCGGCATAGACCTCAACATTCCGCAATTGCAGGAAACCAGTGGTGTTATTCAGTTTTCCAAACAAGGCGGACAGATGAAATTCATGTTATATCCTTTGAATGTTTCTCTTCATGGCCCCGGTGGTGTGGACTTCACGGCTAATGTACAATTTAATGACAACCCGCAAAACCTTACAGAAGGCAAATTCACAGCGCTTGGTACTATTCATGATAAAGAGGGAATTTATTTAAAAGGTATTTTAAATAAAACCACACAGGCAGCCTGGATACAGGTGGATCCTGAAAATCAGAAGATGCCATTGGGAAGTGGAAATACCAGCCTTGCCAATATCAAAGGAAAAATGGAAGCTGACATGAGTAAGGACCAATGGAAAAATTTTACTTTCAGCGGAGACATGATTGGCTTTACGGGAGTGCAGGGTGATACACGCAAAACGTTTGTGGTTACCGGTTCTATCAATGCGGTAAACCAAAATATGAAGGTGAAAAATATTTCCGCTGATTTTGCCGGTATTCAATTCACCTATGATATAGCTAAGAGCCGCTTTACAGGCAGCTTAGAAATAGATCAAAGTATTGGGCCATTATCTGCTAAGGGTACAGCCGCTCTTGTTGTGGATCCCGGCGGGTGGTATTTTATTGCCGGAGCACAATTACAAACCCCGGGCCTTGGCCAATTTTCTGCGGGCATACTTTTCGGCGACTACAATACCATGCCCGGTGAAGTATCACAAAAACTCATGCAATATGCCTATAACAAAAACCTTCCGCCGGGTTTTCAAAAAGGCATTTCAGGATTTTTCTTTACAGGAATGAAAACGCTGCCAATCAGTGTTCCTAATGTAGATATCAACCTGGTAATTATCAAAGTGTCTTTTGGTGTTGAGGCCGGCCTTGATGCAAGATTATGGATGAACTTTGCGGATGGCGGCGCCGAATTGGGCATAGGTGTGATGGCTTTTGCCCACGCTTATCTGAAAGGCAAAGCAATTACCTGTACTAAATTTTATGCAGATGCAAGAGTGGAAATAGGCGTAACAGGTATTTACAATACATCCAGTGGAGTGTTTACACTGAAAGGGTGTGGAAGCTTTATGATTTCCGGTGGTATTGAACAATGTTTCCCTTACCCCTGCTTTAGTGATGGCGTTTGTTGTGGAGGCTGTGGAAGTGTATCGGCAAGTACAGGTTTTAAACTTGACCTGCTGCTGGATTCAGACGGAAATACGGATATGTCTTTTGGTGTGGGCAATTGCAGCGGGCAGGCAATAAATGTTGATGTGGATAAAGGATAATGCCGGTGTTTTAGGGATTAATTATTTAATTGAAAAACTTTCAATAATGAAAAGAGTATTTATTCTGATATTTTTTTTGACAAGTAGTATCGCAACAACCCTTGCTCAAAATAATCAACAGGTAGGCGAAGTTCCGGTAGCGAAGCCTGTTGCGAAAGGTATTTGGGTTTATTTGGGAAAAAACATTCCAAAGAATTTTCATTATGTGATAGAAAGAAAAAAAGAAGGCGCCCAGCGTTTTGAAAAAATAGGTGAATTTAATTCCCCTGCTTCTGAAACGGAAATGGTAAAAAGGCAACAACTTTATCAGCAATATTTTGAAAGTCTGGATGCGCTGAATACAACAGAAGTAAATAATCTTTGGCGATACTTGCGGACTCATGCTACAATTGACAGCATGTACAGCGATAATTTTCCTATGATGTATTTGTTGGTGGGTACTGCCTGGGTTGACACCACAGCAGAAAATAAAACCGGATATGTTTACCGGATAAGAGCGCTGGCAGCGATAGTAAAATAATATCTGAAAAGGAAAACGAATCCTTCCCTCAATTAAAAAAGTGTCTTCTTAAAAAATTATTTTACCGGAAAAATATGCTGACGGAAAGGTTTCGCTCACCTGGGCTGTAAAAGATAAAATGGATATGGTGCATTTTAATGTTTACCGTACTGTATTTGGAAAAGATGATTATAAGAAAATAAAGGTTACTGTGAATGGCAGTAATATCGAAGATTACTATACAATACCTGTAAGAAATTTCAAAGCTATCAATACTCAACGCAACCATGAAGTGAAAATATCATGGCATTATGAAAATAAAAAATACCTGAATGGAATAGATATTATGCGTAGTTCAAATTATGATACAGGATATATCAGAGTTGCAACGGTTCCCGTGAGTGATAGCACATTCACAGATATACTACCGGTTTCGGGAGAGAAAATTATTATTATTATTTATTATTGCATAGCGCAAATAACGACCCTATACCTACTACAAAAATATTTGCAACCTATAGAGATAATAATTCAAAGCCAAAGCCACCCAACTGAAATTGATGCCACCTCAATTAAAAATGGCATTAAAGTATACTGGAAAAGTGCGGAGCCATACGTTAAAGGTTTTTATGTTTATCGCAGAAATAATACCAACGATGACTTTACGCAAGTAAGTGCATTAGTGCCTTCTGGGGCAATAGTTTATTCCTTTACGGATACTACCAGGCAGTTGCAGGCTGGAGAAGTGTATGATTATATTGTACGCACCATAAATGAAGACAATCAATTGAGCAATCCATCAGACACGGTTACAGCTAACCCGGGAATTTCCAAATTAATAACAGCACCAATGAATCTTAGATACCGTAGTATTGACGGGCGCATTACCATTTTGTGGGATGATATGAGAAAGTGGGAAAATGATTTGTTGGGATATAAAGTATTCAGAAAAGCCGGAACCGGCAATTTTATCAGAATGGCCAATGACAGCTTGCAACCTGAGCGTAATTTCTTTTTGGATTCAACCATTCAACCCGGAGTTGATTATTCTTTTGCGGTGAGTTCATTGGATATTTCAGGAAATGAAAGTGAAAAATCTATTATTCTAATCCCTGCTATTTCTGATGAATCGCCTGGTGCGCCATCAGGTATTCGGGTGAGCCAGACAGAAAATGATGTTTATATAACCTGGGGGCAGATAACTGAAGATGTTACAGCCATTAAAATTTACAGGTCAGAGCCGGGCGTACCAGCAAAATTAATTGCAACCATTTCCGATGCCGATTCATTTACAGATAAAAATGTTTCTAAAGAGAAATTATATTTCTATCAATTAGCATCAGTAAGCAAGGCAAATATAGAAGGAGTAAAGAGTGAAAAAATTTCAGTGAGATTATGATAAACCTCGTTGTTGCCAGAAACCTTTGGGCGACATCTTATTTAATTTTAAAATTCGCCTATGATTAGAGTAGCAAGAAAATAAAATTGAATACTTAAAAAATTGCTTTTGCAAATGAAATATTTCAATTCAATTTCTTAAGCTTTAATAGAATGAAAAATAAAAATTCAACCACAAATAAGCTTTCCATTCAGGCTTTAATTTTTCTTCTGTCATTCGTTTATTGTGGTTCCATTTTCGGACAAGATATTGCAGGCAGTAAAGACCATCCATTGATTACCCGATATCCTGGTTCTGAAATAGGTTACTATGAAGTGCAGAAATACCAGAAGTATCATATTGCCACAGGTCCGGAAACAGGGTATAAGCAAATTGATAAATGGGTTGAAGCAGAAGGTAAGTTTACCCGCATTTATTACATCATAAAAGGAGAAACAACGCTTACCGAAGTATTTCAAAATTACAAAACAGCATTAAGCAAAGCTGGTTTCAAAACACTTGCCCAAGGCAGTAATCCTACAAGCGGTGTTTCAAAAGAGATTGGCGGAAGGGGATTTTAAATACTTTTACACAAAAAATCCTTATCCCACTAATGCAGGTATCAAAATTAATACCGGCTCCTCCTCTTCAGCAGGTGCATTTTACATTGCTGCGCAACTGGAAAAACGGGAAGCAATGTTTATGTAGCTATTGGTGGCAGTCAATATGCATCCAATGAAAAAGTTTGCATTGTTGATATCATTGAACAAACCACCTTGCAAGATGACTTGATAAAAGTGAACGCTGACGAAATTTTGAAGGGGTTGAAAAGCGATGGCAAAATTGCACTCTACGGCATTTATTTCGATTTCGACAAAACTAATATTAAACCCGAATCAGAATCTACGCTTAATGAAATTTCAAAAATTTTAAAAGCAAACCCTACACTGAATTTGTATGTGGTAGGACATACTGACATGAAAGGCTCTTATGAATACAACATAACGCTTTCTAAAAGCCGTGCCGTTGCAGTTGTAAATGAGTTGGTAAAGAAGTATGACATTTCTTCATCACGCTTATCCGGTGAAGGTGTTGGTCCGCTTGCTCCTATATCCACAAATGAAACCGAAGAAGGCAGAAAACTCAACAGGCGGGTAGAACTTGTTTTAAAATAAATTTATAGCGAATTAAGTATGAGAGCAAAAGGCATCCTGATTTCATTTGCTAAATTTTTCTCTATTATTATTTTCACCCTTGTGGCAACATTTATTATGGCAAAGCTATTTCCGCCACCTAAAGGAACAGGATTTGACGGATTGGACTATGTATTGAAACCAATTTACATGAGCTTATTTTCAGGAGCCATATATTTGGTGTTTTCATTAACCAAAACAAAACACGAAGTAAAATATTTTCTCTTAGCGCTGTTTGTTAACTTCATGTATGCTGTTCTCCTATTTCTAAATGTGTTTTAAGAATGAATAAATATTTTTCAATGAATATAACTTTAACTCACCGTACTAAATGCAGGGACTGATGTTTTTTTGAGTGTGGTTCGTTGTCCAAATTGATAATAATCTTGATACGACATCTCTTTGCATAGGAAGAAAGGCATCCGGTAATTTTGGTATTGCCAATATTGTGGTTTGATATTGGAGTAATCAGTCCCGGTAGCTATCGGGATTCTTATTATTTATCTTTAGCAATAAATATTAAATAGATATTTACCGCCAGTAACACATAAAAACATTAAATAAAAATATTATCTGAAGTAGAAAAAGTATATCTTTCTTTTGTACTAATGGTTAAGGATAAATTTGTTATATACACTCCCATTTGCTTTTTCATTTTTCCAAAAATACGGTAAATAAATAAGGACTAAGTTATCCTTATTTAATAGCTTTGTAACTGGTTTTCCCGGGTTACCCGGTTTTCATTATAAAACAGTGCTTTTTTTTTGAAAAAGAAAAATTACTATTGGCATAAAAAGACGTTTATTAAAATAATCTATTATCAACACTTATACTGATTATGAGTTCAAATCCGCACCAATTCCATATTCCGGTTATGGGCCTGGCCTTTACCATTGATTCTCCTGTAAAAGTTGCACAATATGGCATATCCTCTGTTATTTCAATAATGGAAGACAGGCTTATAGAAATGATGCGGAAGCATTATTATGCTTATATAAATGAGCAATTTTTACCTATATCAACCAAAGAGGAAAATTACCGTGAGAAAAGAATCACAGACTATTTAAATTTAGTAAGCAGGATTGTATTGGAACAAATAGAAAAATTGAGAAATTCAGTATTTGAAGCCGGCTCAGAAATAGTGAAATATTTTGAAATGCTGCCAGATAACAGCCTGGTGAAACAACTGTACAGGCAAATGCAGGATACAGAAGAGGGAATAAAAAAAACGGAGCTTGAAAATAAGCTTAGAAATACTATTACACCCGGAGGCATTGATGTTAACATCATGACCAAGTTAGATAAAAATAATTTTACCAGGGAAGGCACATTAATAGAAAACGGGTCAGATGCAATTTCAGCATTAAGAGGTTATGCAAAAAGTAGACTTAATAACTCTTCGCTTGTTTTATCTGCCGGAATGAACCCACGTTTATTTAATTACATAGACCAGTTCAGGGAGTTTGAGGCAAAAGGCCCCGGCCAGTTTGAAAAGAAAATTGTAATAAAAGTGAGTGACTACCGCTCAGCCCTGATACAGGGAAAGTATTTGGCCAAAAAAGGAATTTGGGTGAGCGAATTCAGAATTGAATCGGGCTTGAACTGCGGCGGCCATGCTTTTGCCACCGATGGATATTTGATGGGACCAATACTTGAAGAATTTAAATTAAAAAGAAATGAACTCACTACAACATTGTTTGAAATATACAACAAAGCCCTGGATGCTAAATCCTGCATCACTTTCAGCGAACCACATCCTATAAAAATAAGTGCCCAGGGAGGAATTGGCACTTATGAGGAGCACCAATTTTTGTGCAATTATTATAGAGTGGATAGTACAGGTTGGGGCTCTCCGTTTTTATTAGTGCCAGAAGCAACTACTGTAGATGATGATACGTTACGTTTATTACAAAAAGCCGAAAAGAAAGATATTTATTTAAGTAACAACTCCCCGCTTGGAGTTCCATTTCATTATTTAAACGGCACAAGCTCTGATTACCAAAAAAAGGAGCGAATTTCAAAAAAATTCCCAGGCAGTCCTTGTACTGAAAAGCATTTGGTGAACAATACTGAATTTACTGAAGAGCCTATTTGTACCGCATCATCTAAGTACCAAAAGTTGAAAATTAATCAATTAAAATCTCTTATCTTACCTGTAGAACAATATGAATACGAATTACAAAAAGTATTGGATAAAGAATGCTTATGCATAGGTTTAAGCAATTCCGCTTCAATTAGATATAAGCAACCATTTTTAAAAAAGCTTACCGATGTTACTATTTGCCCGGGACCCAACATTGCTTATTTTTCAAAAACAGTGTCACTCCGGGAAATGACAGATCATATTTATGGCAGGGCCAATCTTGTAACGGATAATAACAGGGCACATGTATTTATAAACGAACTATTTCTTTATATTGATTACCTGGGCAAGTTGGTTTCTGAAAAGTATGTATTAATAGATAAAAAAAAGGGAAAATATTTTACCGAATTTTATAACCAGTTAATTAGCGGTATTGAGTATTACAGAAAATTGAGTATTACAGAAAATGGGCTTTCCGATCCAGGAAATTGTAATTTTAGAAATCTATTAGATGAGGCAGAGCATCAATTAAAGGCAATATTTGAAAGTAGGCTTGAAAATATTCCCCATTAATTTATTCCCGGCAGTTGCATAATTTAATACCCGAGGATATTCTAAGTATGCCTAAAATAAAAAAGAAAAAATACCCGGAAAAACTTCCGGGCATTAGTATGAAGAAGAACTAGAGAAAATATTTATTGTTTTACAAAACGTATGGATTCCTGCTTGTTGGAATAATAGATGGTTAAAATGTATGTGCCTTTGGCCAAAGATTGAACAGCAATTTGCACTTGTTGCTCGCCGGTAGCAGTTCCTTTATACACTTGGCTTCCTTTGCTGTCGGAAATACTAATTTCTACTTTTTCTGCAGCAGCAATGCCGCTCATTTTTAAATGGAGCAGGTGGGCTGTTGGGTTAGGAAAAAGTGTAAAAATGGTTTTCCCTTTATCGGTTACCCTTAGCATCACTATGTTGCTTAACTTTTCAATGCCGTCAATATCAATTATTCGCAAGCGATAATAATTATCACCTAATGAAGGCGCTGCATCTGTAAAACGGTATTGATTAGTTTGGGAAGTTCCGTTTCCTTTTGCATCCTGTTTGTTTATCAAGTTGTAATTCCTTGTATCTATGGAGCGTTCGAGCCTGTAGTGTGCTACATTTATTTCATTAACCGTTTGCCATTGGAGTAAGTGGCCATCATTTACTTTTTTACCGGTAAAAGAAATTAAATCAACGGGCAAAGGGTTGAGTGGGTAATAAATATTTGCCCAGCCATCTCCCTGTCCGCCATGGTTGAGTGTGCTATCGGTGATTTGCACATATTTTATTGTTGTAAACCCATCTCCTATGCTGCCTAAGTTGAGTGTGCTATCGGTTGCCTGCAAATAGTTACTTAGGGCAAACCCATCTCCATTGCCTCCACGGCTTAAAGTACCATCTGTAGATTGTATATAAAGAGTAGCAGCAAACCCATCTCCGTTGCCACCATGCACCAGTGTGCTGGTAGTAGCTTGTGCATAATTGTTTACCGCTAAGCCATCTCCGTTTCCCCCAAAAAATATAAAGGGATTGTTTTGTGCACAGATACTTTCTATTGCAATAAGACAAAGTATCATAATCAGAATTTTTTTCATTACCTGGTTTTAAAGTTTGAAAAAATTATTCTGCTGTACGCACACCACGGCCACCTCCGCCAGCTAGCCTGCTGTTATTATAGTAGGTCATATAGTTTACCCTGCTTGAAATTGAGGCATAGCTATAATAAAAAGAGCTTTGGCCATAATGGTCCCCACGGTAACCATAAAATCCGGGGCTGCTATTATACCATTCGGCAACATCAAAATTTTGAGTAGCGCCACCTAAGTTACCATCGCCATGTTTACTTATAAATGTCCTTCCCGGAACATCGGCGCTTACAACTATTTCATAAATATTTCCGCTCATTTCCATAATGCCATAAAAAGATCCTCCACTGCTTTGCCTTGTGGAAGTGCTTGTAGCCAAAGCGCCACAACGTATAGGATATGAATTGTTATATCCAATATTTCCACTAGCCCAGGTTTCTGTACTTAAGCCAATATCGGTAGGCGTTTGTACAAATTCAATAGTAGTATTTCCCCAGGCATATTCGTTGGGTACAGGTGCCTGATTGGCGCCTCGGCATGCTTTCTCATATTCCAGTTCGGTCATTGGCCTTAAAGCACTCCAGTCTAATAAGGACAATACATCATCGTTACTAAGACTATTCATTGCACGCTCTGGCTGGTTGGGTACTAAAGCAGGATGGCTGCCTGTAGTAAATGCACTTGGGGTACGGGTAGTTGCTGTAGCTGCATCAAGTGTATTTAAAAAATCGGCATATTGCTGCTGGCTTATTTCGTATTTCATGCACCAAAAGCTATTAAAACCTTTGGGATAAAGTGCAGGTATTGTACCATTTTGTAAAGTGCCCGAAGCAGAAAAAAGGTCGGAAGCTAATGTGCCTACTGTTAACGCATTTTCTGATGTTACATTAAAGCATGTATCTTTGTCGCCCCTGCGTAAATGGTACGGCTCGGTTCCATTGCTGCCTAAATAAAATGAACCTTGTGGAACATAAACCACTTCTACGGCAAAAAGTTTTATTTCTACACTGTCATTATCTGCCACTCCATCTGCGCCATAGTTCCAGCGTAGCTGTGCGCCAGTCCAATTGATATTTCCATTACCTACTGCATTTCGGTAAATAAAAATTCCTTTGCCATCGGATGGGGTGCTTATAGTGCTGCCAGAAGGCTCTGTGTGGCCCGATGCTCCGGCTGTGCCCGGGCTTACATAATTAAAAGTAGCATGTTGCCACGCATACGTATTTTTTTTACGAAATTTTACAAAAATCCAGCAACCATCATAGTTGCTTTCATTGGTAACTGTTCGCCATGAGTTTTCCCAGGCAATATCAAATTTTACCATGCTGTAATGCAGGGATGTGTTTTGGCTGCCCACAGAAACATTTGCGGTGGTTACGTTATTTGCTATAGACAAATGTGTCATAATAACAAATGATAAAAAAGTGAATAGCTTCTTCATACTTAAAAATTTTTTTGATTTGTAAATTCTGCCACTAAGGCATACTGGTTAGAATTTTAAGGTGTTTTATACAGGTTTTTTGCCATTCAAAAGTCATGCAATTCAATGGCATATACAATGGGCTGAGAAGCCCAATTTTTATTTGTAATTTGGGAACAAAAAAGTTGCCGATGGTATTTGCAGCTTAAATAATGTAATAGGGAAGCTGGTTTAAATTAATCCTTCTCTCCTTGCTTTTTCAATTAGTTCAATACGGTTTTGCGCCTGGAGTTTTTTGTATATATTTTCAATATGCCTTTTAACAGTAAAGGGGGAAATAAATAAATTTTCTGCAATGTTTTTGTTCGTATGCCCTTTGCTGAGTTGTTCCAATATTTCGGTTTCCCTGTCCGAAAGGAGCGGTACATCCTGCTTTGAAAAATATTTTATATGGGCTGCGTTTTTTAATAACTGCAATGCTTTTATGGCAATAGAAGGAGACATTACCGAGCCTCCATTTAATGTATCGGTTATTGTTTCGTAAATTTTTTCTGCTTTGGTATCTTTCAGTATGTAGCTGTCGGCGCCTGCTTTTATGGCATTAAAAATATAGTCATCATCATCGTAAATAGTAATCATTACAATTTTAACCTGCGGATATTGCTTTTTTATTTTTTCTGTTGCATCAATTCCGTTCATTTCCGGCATTTCAATGTCCATCAGCAGTATATCTATTTCGCTACTGGTTTCAATGTTTTCAATTGCTTCCTTGCCATTTTTTGCTGTATGTTTTAAAATAATATCAGGAAAAGCAGAGAGTTTTTCTTTGAGCGTATTTAGGGCAATATTATTGTCTTCCGCAATAGCAATGTTTATCATATTAAAACAGTATTTCAATGAAGTAAGTAGTGCCTTTACCTTCGCTGGTTTCCACTTTTAGGCTGCCGTTTATTTCGGCAACCCTGTTTTGTATATTGGAAAGCCCGTAGGATTTATTTTTAAGTTTTTCAAAGTCAAAACCAGTTCCGTTGTCGGCAATTTTTATAGCCAGTAGTTTTTCTTTTTGGGTAATGTCAATGAGTATTTCTTTTGCCGTAGAATATTTTATGGCATTCGTAATAATTTCCTGCACGGCCCTAAAGAGGTTAATTGCCTGCCTGGAGCTAAGCAGGTAGTTTTCGGGCGCCTCAAAGTTAAAGTGAAACTGCATGGTTTCCTTTGCTTCTGCGGCATGGTTGATATAATTCAAAATTTTTACCTTTAAATCGTCAAGAAAAATTTCTTTGGAATTGAGTACCCACAGTGTATTACGTAATTCGGTTATGGAATTTTCTGAAAACTCAGCAAGCGTATTTATTTTTTTGTTTATGGTAGCATTTAGTTGAGCAGATAAATTTTTCAATCCATCTAAAATAGAATTGATGAATGTAAGTTGTGCACCAATGCTGTCGTGCAGGTCACGGGAAATAGCCAGGCGTTGCTGCTGTATTTGTGATTGTGCCTGCTCCTGTAATAATTGATTTTCTAACTGTAATTTATTTTCAATAAAACTGGCCTTTACCTTTTGGTTTCTTAATACAATTATGCCAATAAACAAGGCGCATCCTAAAGCAATGAGCCATAAATTTTTTTGCCTGGAGATTAGCTTGTTTTCTGCAATTTGAAGGTTTGCATTGGCTAATTCTTTTTCTTTTTTATGGGTTTCAAAAAGTATATTATACTCGGCTATGGATTGCTCGCCTTTTTCGTTAATGAATTTTTTATACTGCTCAATGTAAGCTTCTTTTGCATCCAATGCTTTTTGCAGCTTGCCCTGTTTTTGGTACAATGCAGCTAATGCATGGCTGCCTTTTAATGCATTGTTCAATTGCTTGCTTTCGGTAAAAATTTTTATGGCCTCTTTTAAATAATTTTCAGCAATGATAAACTTGCTTTCTGCTGTTGCTACTTCCGCAAGGTTAATGTATGTGTCGGCAATCCACGCAGGATTATTCAATTGCTTATCTATCTTTAGGTTTTCTTTAAAATAGTAATTGGCTTGGTTATAATCTTTTAGAAAAAATAAATTACACCTTGCCAGGTTATCCTGGAAACTTGTTTTAACTAAAGTGTTGCCTATTTTATCGGCTATGGCTATTCCTCTTTTGTCAATTTCCATTGCTTTGGTAAAATTGCCCGATTGAGCCTCAACATTGGCTAAAGTATGTAGCGTAATAAGGTAAGACCGGGAGGTATCATTATTTTTCAATAGTTCAAAAACCTTATTTATGGCATCTTTTGCTTTGTCAAAATCTTCCTTCTCCTGATAAAGTTGGGCCAAAATTGTATAGGTGCCGGAAAGGCGCAGGGTATCTTTTCTTGCTTCGTTATTGGTTATGGATTGATGTAAATCGAGTAATGCTTTTGGATAATTGCCTAAACTTTTATTGGCTGTTCCCATTCCCTGTAAGGCATAATCTGCCAGCAAGCTGGATGAATCCACAAGTTGCAATGCATTTTCGTAGTAAGATAAAGAAAGTTGAAGGCTTGCTTTTTTTAGATAAATGCTTCCTTTAATTAGCTCCTTTTTGGCCTGGTAATCTTTTTTTAGTGTTGTTAGGGAATCCAACGATGAAAAATATTTTTCTGCACTATCAATGGCAAAACTTTTTTGCACTACAACTTTTTCAAAAAGACTTTGAATGAGTGTTTCTGCAGTTCCCGGGTAAGGATTTTTACTAATCTTTTCATTGTTTTTATTGCAGGATAATAAGCCAAAATAAAATATACAAAATAGCAAATATGTTTTACGCATTTAGTTTTCATTAACTAAAACAATACTACTCATTTTTTTGTTAAATCAACCAGCCCGGTGCTTAAAATTATACTCCTGATTTAAGATTTTTTTTAATTAAAGACATAAAATACCCGTATTTTATATTAACCATATTATTTCCGGTGGATTTCCCCAATTTGAAGGCACTTTGTTAGAAACTAATAAAGCGAAATCAGAAGTAATACTTCCAAGGTACTGAACGGGATATTTGTAAACAATTTTTTTAATCTTATAAAACCTTAATGCATAAGCGCACATAATACAAGGCTCATGCGTAGTAACTAAAATACAGTTTGACAGGTCGTTGGTATGTAGTTTTTCTATGGCAAATCTAATGGCTTCTATTTCTGCATGGCAGGTAATATCGTTTTTACTGTGAGCTGCTTCTTCTGCTTTGCTGATAATAGTATGGTCTTTAATTATCATTGCGCCTACTGGCGAATTTCCTTTTAAAGCAGCATTTTTCCCTAATGCTTCACATTGCCGCATAAAAGAAATGTATTCTTCCATGTTTTTTTTTCAAAGTTATTGTAATTAATTATTGGGTGCATAATTTAAAGGAAATTTACCTCACCATGTTTTTTTTGTTATGATTATTTATTAAAAGAATAAAACAGGCGCAGGAAATATAGTGAACGCCTTTTTGTACCTTTAGCTAATTGATTTCTTAACTAAAAATTTTTTTATTATGGATACCTGGTTAACCACTTTAATTACGGCAACACCACAGGAAGGATATGAACTGGCGATTACACTTTCACGCCGTGGCGTTAAATATACCCAGCCCGATGCAGAAGTATTGCAAAAACTTAGGCCACAATATGCTAATGATCCTAATGCTCTTACTGCTGCTTCGCAGGTGATTGCTATTAATTTTCAAACGGTTGCTGCGGCAAATAATTACTGGAAAAAGTAAAATTTGTAAAGCAAGGTGCCTGATTTTTTTTAATATCTTTTGAATTAACTTGAACGAAATAGTGGAGTGTTGAGCTGTAAAGTGTATTTGTTAAACCTTAAGCATGAGAAATAAAATTTTCTCTTTTCTTTTTTTTCTTTCTACGCTATCTTATGGCCAAAGCAATAGCCAACTGAGCTTTCACTCAATTAGCGGGCTTTCACAAAGTACAGTATATTCAATATTAAAAGATAAGCAGGGCTTTTTATGGGTTGCTACGGCAAACGGGCTTAACCGGTTTGATGGTACTTCCATGAACATATACAAGCCTTCATATAGTGAGCCGCAGGGTAAAATGAAGGGAAGAATAATACGCAGTGCATTGCTGGAAGATGATGCAGATCAAATTTGGTTTGGAAGCGATAGGGTTGTTAATTGTTTTAATAAAAAGAAGCAGGTTTTTACGCAACGGCAATTGTATTGGAATAAAACGGGTTTAGGCAGGTTGGATAGCACGCCCAATATAGAAATATTTGCCAATCCGTTAATCATAAAAGAAGGCTATTACTGGTTTTCATCGGCGAGTGAAGGATTGTTTGCTTTAAACACAAAAAAGAATAACTGCTTTAATTACCCGGTAACAATAAAAGATGAAAAAGGAAACAATATTCCACTTATGTACCAGGGTGTTGCACTTAAAAATAATATATGGTTTGCATCACCCAAAGGATTGTTGCGCTTTAATTTAATCCATAAGCAATGGGACCTTTTTTTGGCAGGGCAGTCTTTTTTTTCTATTGCCCATTGCAGGGATACTTTATACCTCGGTAACAATGAGAATATTGAGTGGTTTGATACAAAGTCTTTAAAAAAAGGGTTCTGCAAAATAAATAATTTTCAGGCGGAACAAAAAACAATCCGGTATATAACTACAGATGGAAAAATGAATATTTGGGCTGGCGACCAGGATGGGAATATTTTTTATAAACCTGCAATAGCAAATGAATTTATTTGGAAAGGAAACATTAATGGTAATGCCCGAACAAAGTATCCGGTTTATTGCATGTATGCAGATACTTCGGGCAATCTTTGGGTGGGTGCAGATGTTTTGGGTTTATTAAAAGCAGATATTACGCATAGTGGTTTTAACAGGTTCCCAAATGTAAAAAATGAAGCAAATAACAACAAAGATTTATTTGTGTACTCTATTTATGAAGATTCTGAAGAAAATATGTGGTTGGGAACTTTTCAAAACGGGTTATTGGTTGTAAATAAAAAAACAGGAGAGGCAAAACCTTTTGCATTTCCTTTTTTTGACAATAAGCTGCTCTATGCCAAATCGGTGCCACTCATTGCTACAGATAGTAGCGGAAACCTATGGGCGAGTTACTCCGGTTATTTATACATAAGAGAAAAGGGAAAAAATGATTTTATACCTGTTAAAATGCCCGTTCCTATAAGCGCTTTACAAACGCCCCAGCTAAATAGTATTGTAGATTATGAAAATGGCTGGCTGGCCGGAACCAATATTGGCTTGTATTTTATTAAAAAAGAAAAAGGTATTTACCGGGTGAGGCATGTTACCAATTACAACCAGTCAAAAGTAATTGGGCTATGGGTTTCGCCCGAAGGAAAAATTTGGACCGTGGCAGGATCGAACGGGATTTTAATATTAAACAAACCCGATGACCCTATTGCCGAACAGCGTATTTTTAAAGGACTTGATGTAAAATCCATACGTTATGATGCAGCCAAACACTTACTGTGGATTTCCAGCTCTGATGGGTTAATTGCCTATTCGTATCCCGATGGTCAACACCGGTTTTATACCGAAAAAGACGGGTTGTTGAATAGTTTTGTATATGGAACAATAAGCAATAATGATGAAATATGGGTTAGCACCAATAATGGATTATCAAAAGGAAAAATTGTTTATAAAACCGGGGAACGATTGCCGGAAATAAAATTTATGAACTACACCGTTTCCGAAGGACTACCGGCTGATGAGATGAATACCGGCGCTTTTTATAAAGGTAAAAGCGGTAACCTTTATTTTGGAAGCGTAAAAGGTGTAGTTTGGTTTAAGCCTGAAGATATCAAATCAAACCTCACAAAACCAAATATTCAAATTACCGGTTTGCTGGTAAACGATTATGAAGCAGATACTGCACTGGCGGCTGGCTATATCCAGGCGCTTCAATTGTCTTATAATGAGAACAATTTATACTTCCGGTTCAGGAGTGTGGAATTTAATAATGCACTTAAAATCCGCTATAAATATATGCTTAAAGGTTGGGATAAAGATTGGATTTATCCGGGTACACTTAATGAAGTTTATTATAACAATTTACCGAGTGGCAAATATACTTTTAAGGTTATGGCACAGGGAAACATGGGTATATGGAGCGAAAAACCAAGGGAAGTTTATATTACCATTCGTCCACCATTTTGGAAAACATGGTGGTTCTATACCTTAACGGCAATAGCAGTTTTGCTTTCTGTTATTTTTATTACCCGTTTTTTTATAAATCAAAAACTAAAAGCAGAAATAGCAGAACTTAAAAAACAAAATGAAATTGAAAAGGAAAGACAAAGAATATCCAGGGAAATGCATGACGATATAGGAGCCGGACTTACCCAAATTACCTTAATGACGGAATCGTTAAAAAATAAAATGACCGGTTATGCCGGCAAAGACCTTGATAATATTACCAGCACAAGCCGTAAACTGGTAAATAATATGGGTGAAATTATTTGGAGTTTAAACCCCAACCAAAAAACATTGAGTGACCTTTTTGCCTATTTAAGGGAGCAAATAAACCTTCAATTGGAATACGCAAACTTTAAATACTACATTAGTTTACCCAAAGCCGGCAACAACATTTTACTTACCAACGAACAGCGCCGAAATTTAGTGCTGGTAACAAAAGAAATCATCAACAATGCTATTAAATACAGCAATGCACAAAATATTTTTGTAAAATCAATCATACAAAACGGAACACTTTTATTTGAAATTAATGATGATGGCGATGGTTTTGATTTGCAAAAATCACACAACGGTAATGGAATAAAAAATATACAAATCAGGATAAAGGAGCTGGGTGGAAGCATAAGTATAGATACAAGCCCCGGAAAAGGCTGTCGTTTCAATTTTAGTATCTTCCTAAATGCTACCATATAAATCACATTGCCGGTAAATACGTTTAAACCCATTTTTGTATGGTGAAAATAAATTCAATTGCAATAATAGAAGATGATGAAACGGTACTGCATTATTTGGCCGAACAAATACAACTTTGTATTGATGTAGCCGAGCTTAGGGTTTTTGGTAATGCCGAAACAGCTTTGAAAGAACTGATTGCAGAGCCTGTGGATATTGCCCTTTTTGATGTAAACCTGCCCGGAATGAATGGTATAGATTGCATAAGGAAGTTAAAAATGGTTCACCCCAAAACACAGTGCATGGTACTTACCGTGTATGATAAGCCAGATATTATTTTTGAAGCATTAAAAGCCGGAGCCATAAGCTATTTATTAAAGAGTACACCGGCAGAAAAAATTATTGAAGCCATAGCAGAAGTAAATAAAGGGGGGAGCCCAATAAGCAGCCAAATAGCCCGAAAAGTAATAGAAGCTTTTGCTATTAAAGAAAATACCAATGAGTACTTTCAAAACCTCACCCGAAGGGAGCAGGAAATACTTGAAAATTTAAGCATGGGTTATCGTTATAAAGAAATTGCCGATAAACTTTTTGTAAGTTTAGATACGGTACGTACGCATGTGCGAAATATTTACGAAAAGCTACAGGTAAACTCCAGGGCAGAAGCATTAAAAAAAACCGGCTTGCTCTAAGTAAGGCATAACATCAATATCACATTTTTTCAAAGCAAGTGTTTTAAGAGTTTTACAACTTATTCCTAAACTCAATTAAAAAAAGCAACCATGAAAGTATTCATTAGTATTTTAGCATTATCTGTTGTAATGCTATCCTGTAAAAAAGATTCAGACAATAACCAGCCACCGCCAGGTAATGGACCAATTGAAAATAGCCAATGGGTTTATAAATCCACAACTTATAACGAAGGCGGATCGGTAATAGAAACCGGTAACATCACCTTAAAAGCAGTTGCGGCTACTATTGGCGGCAGCACTTGGCTCAATATGGTGGATCAGTCTACAGGCCAGCCCATAATTGCCATTCAAAAAAGAACCGAAGGTTGGTGGTATAATGCATACCCGGACGGCCCACCAAGTTTATGGTTTAAATATCCGGCTGCGGTAAATGAAACCTATCCATATGCTTTTGGTACTTGCCTGGTTAAAGAAATTAATGCTTCGGTAACAGTTCCTGCAGGTAGTTTCTCAAATTGTTACATGGTAGAAGGAGATGATTCCAATAGCAAGGAAGACGAATTTTGGTTTTCAAAAGATGGAGCCATTTTAATTAAATTCAATACCTACGATGAAAAAGCTGCCGGACCTGCAACTAATTTGTTTTTGGATCAATCATTAGAACTGGTAAGCTTTACAAGATAATTTTAAGCCTTTTTAAATAATTATTTTTACTAAAACCCTTTTTTAGGGTTTTTTTATTGCATCAATTTCTTCGGAAAGGTTGGTAACGCCGGGCTTTATTTTTACATTTATAAGTTGACCTTCGGTAATACTAACAGTTTTGTCATTTATATTTTTTGCAACCCCGTTAAATGTGCCATTTAAAATATTTTTTATAGTGTCAAGTTCGGTAATATTAAATTCACCGCTTACAAATGAATAACTATCCATTGGATTTGAAAAATCTGGGAAATAGCCTCCATGTGAATTCTTCATCATTCCTGTTTCAAAAAGCTGAAAAGTGCCCGAAGTTGCCTTATTAAGGTTAACATTAATAGTTCTTTTATCCATATGCATATTACTGGTAATGTTCAGCCATGCTGCTGGCGTTTTTTCATCCCATAAAAACCTTTGTACTATCCAGCCTTCAGAATTTACTGCAGCGCCATTTGCTTTAAATAAAATACGATTGTCGGCGTTGTTAACGGTAGTCTTGTTTTCTTTATTAACCGATTTTACTTCAGGCGAATTCTTTTGATTTCCAGAATTGCAGGAGATGATAAATATTGAAGCAATAGCAATAAAAAAGTACTTTTTCATAAAAAAATGTTTAGTGAAAGGTACAAAAGAATACCTGTATATCTTTTTATCTGCAGGTGAATTAATCAACATTTTTCCTGATAATTTCCGCTATTAATCCCGTCCACCCGGTTTGGTGAGATGCGCCAATGCCTTTGCCATTATCGCCATGAAAATACTCGTAGAATAAAACCAGGTTGTTAAAATATTGATTCTCATCTAAAAGGGTATTTCCACCATTAATTTTTCTCTTTCCTTCATTATTCCTGGTGAAATTATTAATAAGCCTTTGGCTCAATTGCCCGGCAACCATTTTAAGGTTTAGGCTTTGGCCGGAATGTGTGGGATACTCAGCCAGCAGGTCTTCATCAAAAAATTGAAAATATTTATTCAATGCCGATATGGTAAGGTAATTTATGGGCATCCATACGGGCCCACGCCAGTTAGAGTTGCCGCCAAATAGTGCCGTTTGTGATTCGCCGGGTTCATAGTTTAGGCCAAACTCCTTCCCGTCAATATTAATTACATAAGGTTTCTCATGAATTTTTGATAAAGAGCGTATACCCCCGGGAGATAAAAATTCATTTTCATCCAGCAATGCTTTCAAAATTTTTTCTAAACGTTTTTTTGGTGCAAGCGATAGCAGTATAGCGCCGGTTGAATTTATTTCAATAGCAAGAAAATGGTCGTTTTTTTGCTGGTAAGTAACAAACCATTTGAGCCTTTGATAAAATTCGGGAACTTTTGAAAGTAAAGATTGATCAATTACATGTACGGCAAATAAGGAGGTGAGGCCAACCAATGACCGAACTTTTAAAGGAATGCTACGGTGGTTAGGTAGTTTCAGTACATCATAAAAAAATTCATCTTCTTCATCCCACGCCCCACCAGCGCCGGTATGTATCTGGTTAATGGATTCGGCAATATAAGTAAAGTGTTCAAAAAATTTGGTGGCTAAATCTTCATAGGCTTTATTCGTTTGGGCTAGTTCCAGCGCTATTTCCATCATATCCAGGCAATACATTCCCATCCATGCGGTGCCGTCTGCCTGTTCCAGTGAGCCACCTTCGGGTACATTGTTACGGTCAAATACGCCTATATTATCCAGGCCCAAAAAACCAGCTTCAAATACATTATTATCCTGCCTGTCTTTTCTGTTTACCCACCAGGTAAAATTGATGAGCAGTTTTTGAAACACCCTTTCTAAAAATAGAGTATCGCCTTTTCCCAGGCTTTCCTTTTCGGCTTTATATACCCGCATACATGCCCAGGCTTGCACCGGAGGGTTTACATCGCTAAAATTCCATTCATACGCAGGTATCTGGCCATAAGGGTTCATATACCATTCTCTTAGTAATAACAGCAATTGGTTTTTGGCAAATTGCGGATCAAGTGAAGCAAGGGGTAAACAGTGAAAAGGAAGGTCCCATGCGGCATACCAAGGATATTCCCATTTGTCCGGCATGGAAATAATATCTTCATTATTCAGTGTGAGCCATTTGCTGTTGCGGCCATTGAGGCGTTCTTGAGGCGGTGGCGGCTGCCCTTCGTCACCTTTTAACCAACTGGGAATATCAATATAATAAAATTGCTTGTTCCACAACATTCCTGCATAAGCCTGGCGTTGTATATTTTTTAGATCTTCATTTTTTGTAGTGATAAGCTGATCATAAAATTCATTGGCTTCCTGCATCCTGCTTTTAAATATTTCGTCAAAATCTTTACCCAGCGGATTGTTCAGTTTTGTTTTGCTTAACCGTAATTTTATACTTACAGATCCTATTCCATCAACGTTGTACCGGTAAAAAGGAGCAAACTTAGTTCCACTTTTTTTATTTTCAGGTAAATTAAAATTGTTGGAGATAACTGCTTCATGAAAAATATCTTTTACAAAAGGATTTTTGTTGGGAATATTATAGAGGCGCTCAGTATTGGTTTCATTTTCGGTGAATAATACCCTTTCTGGTGTTTGAAAATAAAATTGATATGCTCCTAGTTTCGGTGTGTAAATAAATGCTTCACTGGTATTACTGTCTTCATTTATGAGTTCAATAACAGGTTTTTCATTTTCCAGGTTAAAAGCCCATAAGTTGCGCATCCATAAAGTGGGCATTAAAACAATGGGCGCTTTAAGGTTACAGCGGTTGTGCACCGTAATTTTTATACAAATATCTTCTTCATTGTTTTTGGCATATTCTATAAATACATCAAAGTATTTACCCTCGTTAAAAATACCGGTATCTATAATTTCATATTCATCTTGCAGCCTGCTTCGGTGCTTATTTTTTTCTTCCAGTTCGGCATAGGGAAATGCCTGTTGCGGATATTTGTATAGATATTTCATGTACGAATGGGTAGGCGTATTATCGAGATAATAATATAATTCTTTTACATCTTCACCATGGTTGCCGTTTGCAGGAGTAAGGCCAAAGAGCCGTTCTTTTAAAATGGGATCGTTGCCGTTCCATAAAGTAAGCGCAAAACAAATGCGTTGTTTATCATCGGATATACCTGCAATGCCATCTTCGCCCCAGCGATAGGTTTTGGAGCGGGACATATCGTGGGTTATATAGTTCCATGCATCTCCATCGGCGCTATAGTCTTCCCTTACAGTAGCCCATTGCCGTTCTGATATGTAAGGGCCCCATTTCAACCAATTTTTTTGATTTGAATAATTTTCTTCTAATCTTTTTTGTTCCGTAGAAAGATTTTTTGACATGGAGTGGATATTTGCATAAATGCATTAGGAAACTATGGGACAAATTTACGCCTCTTTACAGTGGAAATAAACTAAACCATCATAGAATAATGTTACAGCGCCTTATGGTTTGCCAGGATGATTTGAACCCTGTGCTGAAAAACTAAATTAAAAAGCTTCTTTTACTATGTACTCACTTTTTACGCCCAGTAAAGCAAGCTGATTTTCTATTGCAGCCATCATGGGTGGTGGGCCGCAGAGATAATAAAAAGAATTTTTCCCTGTATGTTTTTGAATTAAACCGGCGGTAATAAAACCATTTTCAAAGCCTTCTTTTTTTTCATTGGAAAGTATATTGATAAAATTATTCCCTAAAAGATTTGTCAATTTTTCTTTATTAATAATATCTGCCTGGGTATTATTGGCAAATAAAAGTTTATTGTTCCCAATTTTATTTTCTTTTTCCAATTGTTTTAAAATAGCTAAAAACGGTGTAATGCCTGCTCCGCCTGCAATAAAAACCCCTTCTCCTTTATAGGCAATATCTCCAAAAACTTCACCAATCAGTAATTCATCACCAGGCTGCAGCAAAAGTAACTGGTTGGTAACCCCGTTATGCGCCGGGTAAGTTTTTATGGTAAATTCAATTTGGTTGTCTGTGGGCAGCGAAGTAAAAGTAAAGGGCCTCAATTCTTTTTCCCATCCGGGTTTATTAATGGATACATCTACAGCCTGCCCGGCATGGTATTGTAACCCTCCTGGTTTTTGTGCAACAATATGCAATACGTCGTGTGTAATTTTTTCAATAGATTTTATTTTAACTGCATTTGCCATGATAAATTATTTTTTGTTGTTCAAATAAGATAAAAATTCCTGCCGTGTATCGTTGTTTTCAAAATGGCCGGAGTAGCTCGACGTAACCGTTTGGCTATTGGTGTCTTTTATTCCCCTCGAAGCTACGCATAAATGATCGGCTTCAATAAGTACGGCTACGTCATCGTGCTGCAAAATTCCTTTTAAGGCTTCTGCTATTTGAATAGTTAAGCGCTCCTGCACCTGCGGCCTTTTGGCATAATACTGTACCAGCCGGTTAATTTTCGATAAACCAATTACCTGCTTGTGTGGAATGTAGGCTACATGCGCTTTTCCAATGATGGGCACAAAATGATGTTCGCAGCATGAAAACAAAGTAATATCTTTTTCCACCAGCATTTTATGATAGCCATATTTGTTTTCAAAGAGGCTAATTTGAGGTTTGTTTTCGGGGCGGAGGCCGCTGAATAATTCTTTAACATACATTTTGGCAACACGGTTGGGTGTGCCGTTAAGGCTGTCGTCATTAAGGTTGAGGCCCAGGGTTTGCATGATTTTTTCAAAATGACCGGCAATAAGGGTTATTTTTTCTTTGTCGGTTAAATCATTAAGTGGGTTGCCAATTTGTGCTTCCGTTATCTTTTTTATCCTTTCATAATTAACAAGTGCTTCCATTTTTCTGTTTTTTATAAGTCATTAATTTTTTGCATTACATTTATTACAATAGCGTCGCAATACTGCAGGTTAAATTCGTAAAGTTCCACATTGCTATAGGTAAGTTCAATTTTATTACGCAGTATAGTTTTTGCCCTGTTGAGCCGCACTTTTACATTGGCTTCGCTTATACCAAGCAGTTCTGCGGTTTCGGCTACATTTAACCCGTTTATTTCCCTCAGCGAAAAAACTATGCGGTAATCTTCAGTAATAGTGGCAAGGGCATTTTCAATAATATGCCCAAGCTCACGGTTTTGAATGTTGTTTACTGCATTGTATTGGGTATTACTAAACATTGGCTTTGCATTTTCATTAAAGTCGGTTGTTAATTCGTTTTTAAAACTAAGTTTTTCTTTTTTTCGGTAACAGTTGTTGAGCATTATGCGTATGATCCAGGTTTTAAAGTGGGCACGGCCTTCAAATTGTTTCAGGTTTTTATAGGCATCAATAAAGCTGTCCTGCATTAAATCCTGTGTGTCCTGGTGGTTGAAATTATACGATCTTCCAATTTTGTACAGCGTAGGGTTGAACCTCTTTACGATAAGTTCGTAAAGTGGTTTTTCTCCTGCTAAAATTCGTTGTATTATTTCTTCCTCTGATAATTTATTTATTGGATTCATAAAATACCTGCTTTAAAATATTCTTTTAGCTCCTGTTAGCGAATGCTTGTTTACTCCCGTCTGAAATAATTAGAGTAACTGTATATACAAAAGGTTACAACAGATTATAAAATGTTGCTTTGCCTTTAGTTGGATAGTAAGAATAATATTATCAACTCCAGGAAATTTCTTTAACCGATGAGTTTGTTTTTAATTGCTGTAAAATAGGCTGTATAATAGTAGCGTCTGTTTTGTCAAGCTCTATAATAAAAATAAGTTCATCATTTTCTTTTTTTATGGAAAAATTTTGAAAGCTAACCTCTTTTGACTCAAGCAAAGATTTAATCAACTCATTATTTGCCGGGGACGGGGTGGCGGTTATTTGCAATGTTTTTTGATTGGATTTTTTAAAATACATCCGTTCTAATGGTTTTAAAGCCCAAAGAATTATTAATGCAATAAAACTGGTAATGCCAGCAGCAAAATACATGCCTCCACCTGTTGCCAGGCCTATTGCCGCAACCGTCCATAAACCCGAAGCGGTAGTTAACCCACGAATAGTGCCCTGCTTTAACAGCAGTATGGCTCCTGCCCCAATAAAACCAATACCACTTATTACCTGAGCTGCAATTCTGGATGGGTCGAGTACCGTATTACTTGTTCCCAATACATCTGTAAAACCAAATGCCGAAACAATCATTACCAGGCAGGAGCCTACGCATACCATCATGTGTGTACGCAAGCCTGCTGCCCAGTGCCTCCGTTCCCTTTCTAAGCCTATAAGCGCTCCAAATAATGATGCAAGCGATAACCTTAAAACTATTTCAGCCCAACTAATCATGTAATAATTTCTGCCAGTTTTCTGTACAAAATTTTTTATTGCCGGTTTCTTTAATCCTGGAGAAGTAATAAAGTTACGAAAAACAAAACTTTGCCCATATTTTTCGCCACATAAACCAACGGAAAAGGCTTCTGTCAATTCAATAGTATCATCTTATTTAAAAAGAACATTATCAATTTTTGATATGCCAAAAAAAGTTAATGAAAATCAGGCAAATCTGTTGAATTATTGCTGGTTAAACCCAAAAGCATGACAAAAAACATTTGCAAACATGATTTCAATTATTTATAGCCCGTACCCTTAGAGGATATATTTGTCTTTAATTATCGAAATTGGGAATTTTTTAGTACGGATATGATTAGAATATAGAAAGTAAATTAAGCAGGAGCAGGGAAATAGTGCATTTTTTTTAACTGGTAAATACAGCAGTATGAAAATAACCCTTCACTCAGTTTTTGTTACGTCAGTAATTCTTTTTCTTTCATGCCCACCTGCTTTTGCGCAGGAAAGCGACAGCGCTACATTTAAAAGCGTGTGTGCTGTGTGCCACACAATTGGAGGCGGCAAATTAATTGGCCCCGACCTGTTAAATGTTCAGGACCGTCATTCAGAGGACTGGATCATCAATTTTGTACAGTCTTCACAATCGGTTATTAAATCGGGTGATCAATATGCCGATTCCATTTATAAGGCATACAACCAATTGCTCATGCCCGATCATCCAAATCTCAACAATGCACAGGTAAAAGGCTTAATTGCCTACATCAAAACACAAAGCAGTATGCCCTCAACAACAATTGCTGCAACAACACAGCCACAGGGAAATAGCGATAGGGGAAAGGAATTATTTGTGGGCAATATTCGTTTTATGAACAATGGTGCGGCCTGCAATTCCTGCCACAATGTAGCCATGCAAGGTTATATGAGTGGTGGTGCATTAGGTAAAGACCTTACGCATGCCATAGCAAGGTTATCTGCGGATGGCGTTTCGGGTATTATTACCGGTTTGCCATTTCCCCAAATGAAAGAAACCTATGCGGCCCACCCGGTTACTCCGCAGGAAACCGCCGACCTAACTGCATTTCTGGTAAAAGTAGATAAAGAAGCAGCGCTTACCGCTACCAGTAAAACAGGTAATTATTTACTTGTTGGTGGTATTACCGGTTTGGTTCTCTTAATCATTTTGTATTCATTCTTTTGGATAAAACGTAAAAAGCACCCTGTTAATTTTTCGGTATTCAAAAGACAAATAAAATCGGCATAGGCAGTAAAGAAAAAATAAGAAGAAGGGCAAAGAAAAAATGCAATTTGTTCATCATTAATAAATAAACCATGAGCTGGATTAAGGACATTATTTCACCGCAAACCCGTAAGTGGGAAGAGTTTTACCGTAATCGCTTTCAACATGATCGGATAGTTCGCAGTACACATGGTGTAAACTGTACCGGTGGTTGTTCCTGGGCCATTCATGTAAAAGAAGGAATTGTAGTGTTTGAAACACAACAGTTGGATTACCCGTTAATTGATGACAAAATACCACCTTACGAACCCCGTGGCTGCCAAAGAGGGATTTCTTATTCCTGGTATTTATATAGTCCGCTTCGAATAAAATATCCACTTATACGTGGAACATTAATTGATGCTTACCGGGAAGAAAAAGAAAAAGCCGGTGGTAACCCGGTTGCTGCATGGGAAAACCTGCAAAACAATAAAGAAAAAAGAAAAAAATATCAAAATTCAAGGGGAAAAGGCGGCTTCAGGCGTACAACATGGGATGAGGTGCTGGAAATAATGGCTGCTTCAAATATTTATACGGCAAAAAAATATGGACCCGACAGGGTAATTGGATTTTCTCCTATTCCGGCAATGTCCATGTTAAGTTATGCTTCGGGTGCAAGGTTTCTTCAACTTTTTGGCGGAGTAAACCTGAGCTTTTATGATTGGTATTGCGATTTGCCCCCGGCATTTCCCGAACTATGGGGCGAGCAAACGGATGTATGCGAAAGCGCCGATTGGTACAATGCAAAAATGATTGCCGATATGGGTACCAACCTAAACATGACCCGTACACCAGATTGTCACTTTTTTGCAGAATCCCGCCATAACGGAACCAAAGCAGTTGTTTTTTCACCAGACTTTAGCCAGCTGTGTAAATACGCCGATCAATGGATACCACTTCATGCAGGTAGCGATGGTGCTTTTTGGATGGCAGTAACGCATATAATACTTAAAGAATATCATTACGAAAAACAAACGCCCTACTTTATTGATTATGTAAAGCGATATACCGACAGCCCAATGCTGGTGCATTTAGATAAAACAGAAAATGGCTACACCCCCGGAAGAATGGTTAGGGCCAATGAATTACCAAAATGGAAGGATATTGAAAACGGAGACTGGAAATTTTTATCCATAGATGAAAAAAGCAAAGAACTGGTTGTGCCAAAAGGTACAATGGGTTATCGCTGGGATAAAAACGGTGGCAAATGGAACATGAAATATGAATGTGGTGAAACCGATGCAAATTTTGATCCTGTTCTTACTTTATTAAACCAAAAAGATGAAGTGCTACAGGTTGAGTTTACAGAATTTGGACTTTCAAAAAATGCATTACGTGGCGTTCCGGTAAAAATGCTGGATACGGTAAATGGAAAAATTCCTGTTACAACTGTTTATGATCTCACTATGGCACAATATGGTGTGGACCGTAGCCTGGGTGGAGCATATCCCAAAGATTATACCGACCCCGATGCAGCTTATACACCTGCCTGGCAGGAAATTTTTACTGGTATTGATTCTAAAACCCTTTTCCAGTTTGCCCGTGAGTGGGCCGATACGGCAAATGTAACCGAAGGAAAATGTATGATTTTGGTAGGCGCTGGTGTAAACCACTGGTATCATCAAAATTTAACCTATCGTGCCGGTGCAATGGCATTAATGGTTTGTGGATGCGTAGGTAAAAATGGAGGAGGATTAAACCATTACGTTGGCCAGGAAAAACTAGCCCCAGTAGAATCCTGGGGTTCTATTGCATTTGCCAAAGACTGGGTTCCTGTTTCGAGGCTGCAACAAGCGCCACTCTGGCATTATATCAATACCTGCCAGTATCGCTATGATGGCCATCACTCCAACTATAATACCACACATAAAAATAAATGGACTGATAAACATGTGGCCGATACCATCTTTACATCTGTAAGAAACGGGTGGATGCCTTTTTATCCTCAGTTTAATGAAAACTCACTAGAGCTTGCCAAAAAGGCCATGGCCAATGGCGCCAAAAGTGATGAGGAGATAAAAGCTTATGTGCTGGAAAAATTAAAATCCAAAGAACTAAAATATTCCGTAAGTGAGCCGGAAGAGGAAGTGAATTATCCAAGGGTGTGGTATATATGGCGTGGCAATGCTATTGTGGGCAGCATGAAAGGGCATGAGTATGCATTGAAACATTACCTGGGCACACATAGCAACGTAATTGCAAAAGATGTAGAGGATAAACCGGAAGAAATAAAATGGCACGACATTGCGCCTGTAGGTAAAATGGATTTAGTGGTAGACCTTAATTTCCGGATGGATTCTTCTGCACTGTATTCGGATATTGTTTTACCCGCTGCTTCGTGGTATGAAAAAGCCGATTTGAACAGTACCGATCTGCATTCGTTCATCCATCCCCTTGGCCAGGCTGTTGCCCCGGTATGGGAATCAAAAACAGACTGGGATATTTTTAAACATTTGGCAAAAGCAACCAGCGAAATGGCCAAAAAATATTTTAATGATGTGCAGAAAGATGTTGTGTTTACACCACTTTCGCATGATAGTGCAGATGAAATTACCCAACCTACTATTAAAGATTGGTACACCGGGGAATGTGAGGCAATTCCCGGAAAATCTATGCATAAAATAAGTGTTGTAGAAAGAGATTATACTGACCTGTATGAAAAATTCATCACACTTGGCGAAGGCATTAGGGAAAAAGGATTGAGTGCACACGGCAACCATTATATGTGTAAAGAAGAATTTGATGAAATGTGCAGTTCACAACATTTTCATCAACGAAAGTATAAAGACAAAAAGCTCCCTTCTATCCAGGAAGATGAGTGGGCCGCAAATGCTGTATTACATCTTTCTTCATTAACCAATGGAAAGCTTACCAAAAAAGCCTATGAATACATGGAAAAGAAAACAGGCCTTGCACTTGTGGACCTGTCCGATGATTCATTAGGTGTAAAAATCCGCTATGCTGATCTTTTGGCAAAGCCGCATCGTTACAACACTTCTCCTGTTTGGTCGGGGTTAATGAATAATGGCCGGGCTTATTCTGCTTATACTTATAATGTAGAGCGATTAGTACCATGGCGAACTCTTACCGGAAGGCAGCATTTTTATCTTGACCAGGAAATGTACATTGCTTATGGCGAACATTTGCCCACATTTAAGCCGGCGCCAAGCCCAGAAGTATATGGTGATTTAAGAGAAACCTGGAAAAACGGAAAAGCAAAAGCATTGAACTATCTCACACCGCATGGTAAATGGCATATTCACTCCACTTATATGGAAAATTTAAGAATGCTCACCCTTTCCAGAGGTATTGAGCCCTGCTGGCTGAGTGAAGTAGATGCGGAAGAACTGGGCATAAAAGATAACGACTGGGTAGAAGTGCACAACGATCATGGTGTGTATGTAACCCGTGCATGTGTAAGTTCCCGTATACCTCCGGGAGTATGTATTGTTTATCATGTGCCCGAAAGAACCGTAGGGATTCCCAAATCGCAATTGAGGGGAAATAGAAGAGGAGGCGGGCATAACAGCGTAACACGTATTCACTTAAAACCCAATTATCTCAATGGCGGATATGGCCAGTTTTCTTACCACTTTAATTATTGGGGCCAGTAGCGCCACAAAGAGATACTCATGTAATTGTAAAGAAAATGGAAAAACTGGTGTGGTAATGGTTAATTGATTTTGGTTAATTGCATTTTAAGTCCATTAGGAAAAATAATTCAAGATAATGTCAGAAAAAAAATAAAATATAGTTCATCATTCACAATTCATCATTCACAATTCATAATTCAAAACTTATGGACGTACGATCACAAATAGCAATGGTTTTTCATTTAGATAAATGTATTGGCTGCCATACCTGCTCTATTGCCTGTAAAAATATTTGGACCGACCGAAAAGGCGCCGAGTATATGTGGTGGAATAATGTAGAAACAAAA
Organism: Chitinophagaceae bacterium; assembly: GCA_016699815.1. Taxonomy (NCBI): domain Bacteria; kingdom Pseudomonadati; phylum Bacteroidota; class Chitinophagia; order Chitinophagales; family Chitinophagaceae; species Chitinophagaceae bacterium. The sequence goes on from CP065012.1 coordinate 2,037,824, forward strand.
CCCGGCACCGGATATCCTACCAAGTGGGAAGATCAGGGGATTTATAAAGGCGGCTGGGAAAAAAAAAGAAATGGAAGTATAGATTTAAAAGGCGCCGGTAAAAGACGTGGCCTCACCAATATTTTTTATAACCCCAACCTGCCGGTAATTGATGATTATTACGAGCCTTTTACTTATAAATATTTAGACCTCATTGAATCGCCCGAAGGAGAAGACCAGCCAACAGCAAGGCCGGTATCATTAATAACAGGCGAACCTATTGATATAAAAATGGGACCAAACTGGGACGATGACCTTAGCGGCACACCCGATTATGCCCGTAACGATCCGAATTTGCACAACATTTCCGAAGAAGAAAAGGAAGTGATGTTTCAACTGGAAAAAATGGCACTGTTTTATCTTCCCAGAATTTGCAACCATTGCCTCAACCCGGCATGTGTTGCCTCTTGCCCGTCAGGCGCAATTTATAAACGAGGGGAAGATGGTGTGGTACTTATTAACCAGGAAGTATGCCGTGCATGGAGAATGTGCGTTACCGCCTGCCCTTATAAAAAATCTTATTACAACTGGCATACCGGCAAATCAGAAAAATGTATTCTCTGTTATCCTCGTATAGAAGCCGGGCTGGCGCCTGCATGTATGCATTCCTGCGTAGGCCGCATTAGGTATTTGGGTGTGTTGCTTTATGATGCTTCCCGTATTGAAGAAGCAGCCAGTGCAGATGATAATAATTTAATTAACAGCCAGCTGGATATTATTTTAGATCCATTTGATGAGCAGGTAATTAAAGCAGCAAAGAAAAACGGTGTAGCCGATTCAACAATCCACTCTGCTCAAAATTCTCCTATTTACAAATTTGTAAAAGAATGGAAACTGGCTTTGCCGTTGCATCCTGAGTTCCGCACCCTGCCTATGTTGTTTTATGTGCCACCATTGTTGCCCGTAATGGCTACAGTGAAAAAAACTGATAACAGTGAGCAACAGGATAAAATGCATCCCATTGCCAAAAAATGGGAAGACAACTGGCTGTACGACACCAGCACCAAAGAATTATGGGGAACCCTGGATCAAATACGTTTTCCATTAAAATATATTGCCAACTTATTTAGTGCAGGCGATGAAGAACTCATAAAAGAAAAATGGAAAAAATTAATGGCAGTACGCATTCACCGCAGGAAAGTAACGGTGGGTGATATAAGCGATGAAAAAGTGGAAGAAACATTAAAAGATGCAGGCATGACCGCAGAAGAAGCAGATGCAATTTATGCGCTCACTTCACTTCCAAAATTTGAAGAAAGATTTGTGATTCCTGCTGCCCACAGGGAACAGGCAATAGAAATGATGGATTTTACCGGCGATACAAAAGGAGATGCAGGATTTGGATTTAAAAAACCGGTGCAACGTGGCATCTAAAATTAAGTATAAAAAAAAGAAAATGGAAACACAGCAGGATTTACAGGCAGAAACCAGCACAACGGCTACCCGTACTTTGGCCAATTATGCATTGCTTGCCGAAATGTTTAACTACCCGGTGAACGATGAGTATAAAAAAACAATACAAACCGCTCATGAATATTTGGTAAATACTTTTACCGAAGCTGCACTCACATTGCAGCCATTTGCTGAATTCGTATCGTCAACTTCTGTTAGGGATATTCAGGAGCTTTTTCTCCGGTCTTTTGATGTTCAGGCAATAACTACATTGGATATTGGATTTGTTTTATTTGGGGAAGATTACAAGCGTGGAAAATTACTCGTTCACCTAAATGAAGAACACCGCAAAGCCGGCAACCTTTGTGAAACCGAACTTTCTGATCATTTGCCCAACTTATTACGGCTGCTTCCAAAAGTTAAAGATGCAGAAATGCAAACTGAAATTGCTGAATTATTGCTTTTGCCGGCTGTAGAGAAAATGGTAAGTGAATTTACCCTGGATAAAATTGATAAGAAGGATACCGTGTATAAAAAACACCAGAAAGTACTTTTGGATTATTCCCAAAATTACCGCACCATTTTTCAAAACAGCTTAATGGCTTTGTTTCTTGTAATGCAAAGAGATTTTAATTATTACGGTAATAATAAAAGCAAGGAGGGTAATGAAAATACTGACCCGGGCAACCCGGCCTCCGGCACTCAAAATTCAGAAATTAAAGACTTCAGCCAGAATATTGAAACCGAAATGCTAACGGAAAAATAACGCAATTTGTTCCAAAAATTTAAAATTCAACGGTTATGAATTACATTGATAATTTTATTTTAATAGTACTGCCTTACCTTGCCCTGGCCACTTTTTTAATTGGTTCTATTTACCGTTACAGGAGCAGGAAGTTCCAGGTATCTTCTTTGTCATCTCAGTTCCTGGAAGGCAGAAAATTATTTTATGGCTCAGTTCCGTTTCACTGGGGTGTGTTATTTATTTTTTGTGGTCATCTTATAGCTTTTCTTGTTCCAAGAACAGTACTTGCATGGAACAGCCAACCGGTTCGCCTCTTAATACTTGAAATATCAGCATTTATTTTTGGTATTAGTATGCTTGTAGGCCTTGTAAATCTTTTTATACGGCGATATACCACACCAAGGCTTTACCCGGTTACTAATAAAATGGATTTTGTGGTTTATGTGTTATTAATTTTGCAAACCTTTACCGGATTGTGGATTGCTTATAATTTCCGCTGGGGTTCATCCTGGTTTTCAACATTACTTAGCCCTTATTTAAATTCTATTTTTAAACTAAACCCAGATATTACTGCTGTAGTTTTATTACCGTGGACGGTTAAATTACATATTGCCGGTGCATTTATCATTATTGGTATCCTTCCTTTTTCAAGGCTTATTCACATGCTGGTACTTCCTTTAAATTATATATGGCGCCCCTACCAGCAGGTTATGTGGTATTGGGATAGAAAGAAAGTTCGCAACCGTAAAACGCCCTGGTCGTTGCAGCGCCCAAAAAATACTTAATTATGCTGCTGAATATTGTAACTGATGAACAATTACTGGCCAGCCAAATCGTAAAAACAATATTGCTGCTGGTTATTTCAGGCGGCATCATTTTCAATATATACCGTATTGTCCGTTTTATTTCAATTCGAAAAAGAGCCATTAACATTGCCATCTTGTGTATACTTTGTATTGCACTCACTTTTGTAATAAGAGTTTATCGTGTAGAGTATGCCTTACTCAAAAACCCGGTTTATGTAACCGGCACAACAATAGATTATTGTAACGTTTTTGCAGAAGGCCGGGGAATTGAATTTGAATACGAACTAAATGGTATAAAATATAGGAACTGTAATACGTTTCATCCTATTACTATAGACAGTATTAAAATACCCGGTGGAAAATACCGGGTGAGGGCCAGCACTAGTTTTCCGGGAAAAGGAAGAATGGATTTTAATAAAAAAACCAACTAAATCATGCAATTAAAAATGTTATGAGTAATCCATCTGTAAAATTATCCTGGCGCATACTCTTATTGAGTACACTTGCATTTATGATTTGCTTTTCGGCCTGGATGATAAATGGTGTGCTGGTTACTTTTCTTGTAGAGCAGGGCGTATTTAAATGGAGCCCAATACAAATTGGCTGGTTGCTGGGTATCCCTGTTTTGGTAGGTTCTATATTCCGGCTCCCGGTAGGTATTCTTACAGATAAATATGGCGGCCGTTGGATAATGACAATTATCCTTGTTTTTAGTGCCATACCGATGTTTTTTTTATCCCATGCAAATAGTTTTTTATCATTTATTTTATTGAGTTTTGGGTTTGGCCTGGCCGGTACATCATTTGCAGCTGGTGTGGCTTATAGCAGTTTATGGTTTCCAAAAGAACAACAAGGAACTGCCTTAGGGATTTTTGGTGCCGGAAATGTAGGAGCAGCCTTAACTACTTTTTTTGCACCCTCCATTTTAAATAATCTCACAAATTATGGAGCAAATATTGAAGGCTGGCGCTCTTTACCTAAATTATACGCAGCTTTATTACTTGTAACTGCAATTATTTTTTTACTGGCTACAAAAAATAAATTACCGGCTGCATCCAAAACTATGCTTCAGCGGTTATTGCCATTAAAAGAAACCAGGGTTTGGCGTTTTGGCCTTTATTATTTCTTTGTATTTGGTGGTTTTGTTGCTTTGTCTCAATGGCTGATACCCTACTATGTAAATGTATATTCTTTAACGATTGTTGCAGCTGGTTTTATGGCTGCCGCTTTTAGCTTGCCTGCAGGATTGTTTAGGGCTGCAGGCGGCTGGCTTTCCGATAAAGTAGGTGCAAGAATGGTGTTGTTATGGATATTAGGTATAAGCCTGGTTTGCATGGTTTTTTTATTTATTCCCCGAATGGAAATACAAGCTCCGGGGCAGGGTGTTATGGCCGGTAAATCTGGTACGGTACGCTCAGTAAACGCAAATGAAATTATTGTAGGTAACGACACTTATTTACTGCAAAGCAAAGCAGGTAACTCTTCCGAAGTGGCCATACGATTTGGCATTCATCACGATAAAGAAGGTTTTTTATTCCTGCCCACTACAACGTATCATCAGGAACCTAAAGTAAGAGTAGGAGATGAAGTAACAAAAGGGGATTTATTGGCCAAAGGTGTAACCCTTATTTATTTCCAGGCAAACAAATGGATTTTTTCTGTGTTGGTTTTTATTATTGGAATTATGATGGGCCTTGGCGGCGCAGCAGTATTTAAACATATATCAGATTATTACCCTTCCAATATTGGAACCGTTGGTGGCATTGTTGGTGTATTAGGCGGCCTTGGTGGTTTCTTTGGCCCATTGGTATTTGGATACCTGTTGAAATCTACTGGTATATGGACCTCCTGCTGGATGTTTCTTGCTGTGCTGGTAGTAATTTGTATTGTGTTGCAACGTACAGCAATAAGGGCTGTTACTAAAAAATCTTCTGCTATATAGTTTATTAAGAATGTAATAAACTATTTAGGAAACTATCCCATTATAAAAAGATTAATGGAGCAAATAATAAACGATAAAGCAATATCTGCATCAGGTATAATAGCTGCGGCTCTAAAGGACGGAATAAAAAACCTTTCGCCTTCCTATTTTGCCCTTGTGATGGCTACAGGAATTATTTCTATTGGTGCATACCTTATGGATATGCAATGGATAGCTTATATTTTGTTTGCTCTCAACAATGGTTTTTTTATTGTATTGTGGGTGTTAACCCTTCTTCGTCTCTTTTGGTTTTTTTCTTCTTTTAAAGCTGATTTAACCAACCATATGGCAGGAACGGGTTTTTTCACTTCAGTTGCCGGAACTTGTGTATTGGGTATTCAATACATTATCATGGTTGAGAATTATTATATTTCGGCTACGCTTCTTACGTTTGGAATATTATTGTGGTTGTTTTTAACCTACACGATTTTTACTACACTTACAACGCAGCAAAATAAACCTACATTAGATAAGGGTATTACCGGCGGCTGGCTTACCGCAATTGTAGCTACCCAATCAGTTTCTATTTTGAGCGCTTTAATTGCATCGCATACCCCACAGCCTTATCGTATTGAAATAAATTTTTTTGCATTATCCATGTGGTTGTGGGGCGGAATGTTTTATATATGGATGATCTCGCTGATTTTTTACCGATACACTTTTTTTAAATTTTCTCCCGGCGACCTTGCACCTCCTTATTGGATCAATATGGGGGCAATGGCCATTTCTACCCTGGGTGGTTCTGTGCTTATTATTAATGCTCCCGATGCCCCTTTTCTTGAATCACTGCTTCCTTTTTTGAAAGGCTTTACCGTTTTTTACTGGGCAACCGGAACCTGGTGGATTCCTATGCTGATTATTTTAGCCATTTGGCGGCATATTTATAAAAAATACCCGTTAAAATACGACCCTCTTTACTGGGGAGCAGTATTTCCGCAGGGAATGTATGCTGTATGTACCTTTCGTATGTCCAAAGCCTTGCACATGCCCTTTCTCCACTACTTTTACGAAGTGTTTATTTATCTCGCCATATTGGCATGGACCGTTACATTTACAGGTTTGGTTCGTTTTTTTATTTCAGAAATCAAAAAAATTAAATATACAATTGCTCTTTCTCAAAAATTAAATATTAAAGAGAAAAACCAGTTGTTGTAAATTATTCCCCATCAGTAATATTCTCGTAAAAAAAATGTAACTTAAGTGCTCAAATCAATTAAAGAATTATGAATAATATTTTTGAAAATAACGACAATAAAAAAACAGATTACATTAAAAGATTTGTAGAAAAAGATGCTGCAGTTGAACAGGTATATTCTCCAATGGATCCGCCAGGCGCTTATAAGCCACAGGGTATTGAGCCGGTTCCTTATGAATACCTGCATCCTGTAATGCAATTATTTATGAACGAGCATAAAACTACGCTTGCACAAACAGATCAACTAGAGCAAACATTAATTCAAATTAAAACAGAAGGCATCAGCCGTGAAAAAAATAAAAAGCTGGGTGAATTTTTTGCTTATTTGGATGATAAAATTGTGCTGCATAATTTAAAAGAAGAGCGCATATTATTTCCATTTATACACGACAGAATGATTGACAACGGCGAACATGGCACTGGACCAATACCAGATACGGCTGTAGATATGCTGGAGAACGACCACATTAAAATTATGGAATTGTCTACCCTGGTTTTTAGCCTTATGGGAATTACTTCCCGCATTACCGATCCGGTTTCCAGGGCAGTTTTGATGGATACAGCTGTAGAACAGGGCCTTTCGCTGGTTGAATTGCTGCGCCTGCATATTTTTAGGGAAGACAATGTGGTTTTTCCCCTGGCGCATAAATATTTAACCGAAGGCGATTATGAAAAAATTTCTAATAAAATGAAAAAATATTTTTCTATTGAGCTGCTGGTAAAAGCCCAATGATTTTTTATAACTATGCTTAAAGATAAATTTAACCGTGTACATAACTACCTAAGAATTTCACTTACTGATAAGTGTAATTTACGTTGCACCTATTGCAACCCGGTTGATTTGCCCAAAGGATATTTTTCTCAATTTACCAAAATGCTGCCTCAGGAAATGGAGCAAATTGCAACAGAGTTTGTTCAGCAGGGCATTAATAAAATACGCCTTACGGGTGGTGAGCCATTGGTGAGGAAAGATGCAGGAGATATTATCCTCCGTTTATCAAAACTGCCTGTAGAGCTGGCTATTACTACCAATGGTGTGTATGTTCATGAATTTTTAAACGCTTTTAAAAAAGCAGGGATGCGATCTGTAAACGTGAGCCTCGATTCTTTAAAAAGCAGCCGTAACCTCCTTATTACCGGCAGGGATGTTTTTGATCAGGTTACGCAAAATATAAAATTGCTTTTAAAAAATAATTTTCATGTAAAGATTAACGTGGTGGTAATGAGAAATATTAATGATGATGAAATTTTGGATTTTGTTGCCTGGACAAAAGAACAGCCGGTTCATGTGCGCTTTATTGAATTTATGCCCTTTACCGGCAACCATTGGAGCAACGAAAAAGTGTTTTCCTATAAAGAAATATTAGATAGAGTTTCTGAAAAATTTACTTATAGTAAATTGCATCATGAAAAGCACGATACTGCAATGAAATTTCGTGTAAATGGCCACTGTGGCACTTTTGCCATTATCAGCACCATGAGCCAGCCCTTTTGCAGCGGCTGCAACCGTTTGAGGTTAACAACAGACGGAAAAATGAAAAACTGTCTCTTTTCCAAAAGCGAGGTGGATATTTTAAGTGCATTAAGAAATGGGGAAGATATACTGCCATTAATCAAGCAATGTGTTTGGGAAAAGGAAGAAGCACTTGGCGGCCAGTTTACGTCAATAAATGGCAAGCCCGAAGTAGCTGAAATTATTAACAGGAGCATGATCCATATTGGCGGATAAAAAATAATTTATGAAAATCCTGCTTACCGGTGCAAATGGATATATTGGCATGAGGTTATTGCCCGTTCTTGTAGAATCGGGGCATGAGGTTACCTGTGTAGTAAGGGATGTTAATAGGTTTAAACCTTCGCAGGATTTACTGGATAAAGTAGAAATTATAGAATTTGATTTTTTAAAGCCGGAAAATGCCGTGCAAAGTTTTAATCACAGGCAGTTTGATGTAGCCTATTATTTAATTCATTCGCTGGCCGATACATCCAATACACTTAAAGAATATGAATTAAGGGCTGCTGGTTGTTTTGTGCTGGTAGCGCTACTCACTAAAGTGCAACAAATTATTTACCTGGGTGGAATTAGCAACGATGAATTTCTATCCAGCCATCTTACGGCACGCAAAGTTGTGAAAGATGTAATTATAAAATCAGGCATCCCATATACCATTTTTGAAGCGGGCATAATTGTTGGCTCGGGCAGTATTTCGTTTGAAATTATTCGTGACCTTACCGAAAAATTACCCATAATGATTGTGCCACGCTGGCTCAATTCCAAATGCCAGCCCATTGCCATTCGCAATGTAATTTATTACCTGCAAAACTGTGTAATGAATGAAAAATCTTTTTTTAAGACTTTTGAAATAGGCGGTCCCGATGTATTAACTTATAAGCAAATGCTACTGGGTTTTGCAAAAGAAAGAGGGTACAAAAGATTAATTTTTACTTTGCCGGTGCTTTTTCCAGGCTTATCTGTTTACTGGCTCAACCTTACTACCTCTGCCAATTTTACTATTGCCCGGCAATTGGTAAAAAGTATGAAAAACGATGTGATATGCAAAGAGTTTTCTATAAAGGAAATAATTCCGCAATATCTTATTCCTTACGATGAGGCATTGAAAATGGCATTTGCAAGAATAGAGCAAAATATGGTGGTATCCAGTTGGACAGATTCTGCATCAAGCAGCCTAACACGCCTTGATGTGAGCCAATATATTGAAGTGCCCGTTAATGGATGTTTTAAAGACAGGAAATGGACAGAAATTTCTAAAGACCAGATTGAAGTTGTGGCCAACCGTTTTTTTAGTATAGGCGGTGAACATGGATGGTATTATGCGGATATGCTATGGCGCATAAGGGGGATTCTTGATAAAATTATGGGCGGAGTAGGGTTGAGCCGTGGCCGAAGGAGCAAGGTAGATATTGAAGCTGGTGATACCATAGATTTTTGGAGGGTAATTTTAGCCGATCGCAAAAATCACCGGCTGCTCTTATTTGCCGAAATGAAATTGCCCGGCGAAGCATGGCTAGAATTTGCCATCGTTACCAACGAAAGCCGCTCTATACTTAAGCAAACAGCAACCTTTCGTCCCAAAGGTATTATGGGAAGAAATTACTGGTATGCCATGCTGCCTTTTCATTTTTTCATTTTTAGAAATATGCTTAAGCGCATAGCAGGAAAAAAGTAGTTATAAAACTGTAAATTGATGGTAATGATTTCCGTTGCTGAAGCAAAGAGAAAAATAATTGAAAATTGTCCCGCTCCAAAAATCATACAAGTTCCATTAGCAGGAGCCGGGGGATTTGTATTGGCCGAAAATTTATTTGCACCCATGGATGCCCCTCATTATAATCAGTCGGCAATGGATGGTTATGCATTTGCTTATAATGATTGGGATAGAAAATCGGGATTGGATGTAATTGGCGAAGTGCAGGCTGGCAATACGTTTAAAGCCGGTATAAAACCTATGCAGGCGCTCCGTATTTTTACCGGTGCTGCTGTTCCTCCCAGTGCCGATACCGTAGTAATTCAGGAAAATGTGCAAAGAGAGGATAATGTAATTTTTATAAAAGATCCAAATTTGCTTAAAGGTAATAATGTAAGGATTGCCGGCTCACAAACTAAAAAAGCAGATTTGGTTTTGCAAAAAGGCCATTTACTTACCCCGGCATCTATTGCTTTGCTTGCAGGCTTGGGTATTAGTTATGTACATGTTTTTTCATTGCCTTCTGTAAGTATTATTGCAACGGGTAAAGAATTATTAAAGCACGGAGAATGCCTGGTTGAAGGAAAAATATATGAGTCAAATTCTTTTGGCCTTAATGCTGTATTGCATCAAATGGGTATTTTCCCATCTTCAATTCAAATTGTTGACGATAATGAAACAGAAATATGCAGGGCAATAAATAACCAACTCCATGTTGATATTTTATTAATTACCGGTGGCGTATCTGTGGGTGATTATGATTTTGTAATTGCTGCACTTAAAAAATGTGCTGTAAAAACAATATTTCATAAAGTAAAACAAAAACCGGGGAAGCCATTATTTTTTGGCACCTGCAATCAATCCCTGGTGTTTGGCCTGCCGGGCAACCCGGCTTCGGTACTTACCTGCTTTTATGAGTATGTCGCAGAAGCTATAAAATGTTATACCCAAAATCAATTTTTTAATATTTCCTGGATGCCATTGAGCAAAAGTTTTTCTAAAAAAGCAGGGTTAACTTTTTTTCTTAAAGGAAAAATTTTCCATAACAAAATTGAAATTTTAGATAGCCAGGAAAGTTATAAAATGAATTCTTTTGCTTTAGCAGATGGCATTATTGAATTGGAAGAACCAAAAGAGAAATTTGAGCAAAATGAGATGGTTAGAGTCAGGGTTTTTGTATGATTTCGGTCATTATTTTTTGCTAAGGCTGTACTTAACTTGGTTGTAAATTGAAGATGGCAATTGTCAATATTATTTAGTTTTCTTTAATTGTGTTTAAAAAAGTTTAGTATGAATAATTTTAAGCATTGCAGCTTCATCTTTTTTGCAACAGTAATTTTTACCGGTTGTTATCAATCAACTAGTAAGGATAGTTCATCAATAAAGTCAGCTTCCCATATAAGCCATAAAGAAGTAGCGGCAAAAGGTTTCAATGTTGAGAATGAAGGAGCCTGTTTGCTGCCCATTGCGCCTGGGGATACTTTTAAGTACATCAGTAAAGTTTTAGAAGTAAAAGGAGATGTGGAAAATACCTTAAATCTTACCGTAGATTCTTTAAAAAGAATGAAATTGGTTACTTTAAATAATTTGAATGTGGTTTGCCTGTCTGGCGCTACAAGCAGCGCAAAAGCAACGAGAAAAGCTGTGCTGCTAAAAGATATACTTGAAAAAGCTGTGATAGTGCAGCAAAACCATAAAGACCGTAATTTAATAATTGTTGCAAGGGCTACAGATAATTATAAAGCAACATTTTCCTGGGCAGAAATATTTAATAACCCAACCGGTGATAATACCTTTGTTATTTTCGAAGAAGATGGTAAACCAATAGCATCACATGGAGAAATGAAATTAATTTGTGCCAATGATATTAAAACCGGGCCAAGGCAGGTAATTTGGTTAAAGAGTATTGAAATTACCAGGGTTAATTAAATAACTTTAAATAACATCAATGGATTTAGAAACCATAAACGTTCTTTTTTTTTCTTTGCTTTTTTTTGTGGCCTTTATGTATTCTTCTGTAGGGCATGGTGGAGCAAGCGGGTATTTGGCATTAATGGCTTTTTTTTCCTTTGCGCCTGAGGTAATGCGTCCTACTGCTTTGCTCCTGAATATTTTTGTTTCACTTACAGCCTTTATTCAGTATTACCGTGGTGGGCATTTTAGCTGGAAGTTGTTTTTGCCCTTTGCTGTAGCTTCGGTTCCTGCTGCTTTTTTAGGCGGGTTAATAAATATAGATGCAGGGTTGTATAAAACTATTTTAGGGATATTACTCCTGTTTTCTGTTATAAGGTTAATTGGCTTGAAATTTAATAATATCGAAAAATTTAAAAAGCAAAACCTGGTATGGTCATTAATTATTGGTGCTGCTATTGGGGTAATATCAGGGATAATAGGCATTGGCGGCGGAATAATTTTAAGCCCGGTGATATTGTTATTACATTGGGGCAACTTGAAACAAACCGCAGCAGTATCAGCTTTATTTATTTTGGTGAATTCAATTTCTGGTATGGCCGGATTAATTACCAGGGGTGTGCAGATGAGCCATAATATGACTTGGATGATTGTGGTGGCTTTTGCCGGGGGCCTTTTGGGCTCTTATTTTGGGGCTATGAAAGCCGGCAATTTCTTTTTAAAAACTTTATTGGCATTTGTGCTTTTATTGGCATCGGTAAAATTATTGTTTACTTAATTGATAAAATATCCCAATATCCACGCCTATTTATTGGCCGGTGGCAAAAGCTCCCGGATGGGAACAGATAAGGGTTTATTGCACTTTCAAAATAAATATTTAGTTGAATGGGTGATTAATGAGTTGCAATTTGTTTTTGAAAAAATTACTATTGTTGCCAATAATGCAGTATATCAAAAATTTAATTTGGAGGTAATAGAAGACGAAATTAAAAATATTGGACCGGCTGGGGGCATTTTTACAGCTTTAAAACATGCCCACACCAAAAGCATTTTTGTGGTAAGCTGCGATATGCCATTCATCACTGCTAAGGCAATAGGTTTTGTTGTCGGCCAATCTGCCGGCACACAAATAACCATACCTGTTTACCATACTAAAATGCAACCTTTATTTGCAGTGTATAGCAAAAGTTGCCTGCCAATATGGGAGCAGCTTATTGAACAAAAATTTATTAAATTACAGGAAATGGTTGCTCATTTTGATTTGTTGAAACTGAATGTTGACCATAATATTATTTTTGATGAAAAAGTTTTAATGAACATCAATGATAAAAATGACCTTAAAAAAGGCCTTCAATTTCTTAAAAATGAAAATTAATATAATAGCATTTGGGCAGGTTGCCGAAGCATTGAAAGTGGATAGTTTTATTGTTGCAGACATAAAGGATACTGAAGATTTACTAAAATACCTAAACCTGAAATTTCCACAAGTGCAGCAAATGGAATTTAATATTGCAGTAAATAAACAAATAATACACGGCAATACTATTTTAAGTAATAATGATACCATAGCTTTATTGCCGGCATTTTCCGGTGGATAAAATGATACGGCATAATACATACGAAAGATACCAGCGTCAAATAATTTTAAAAGAATTTGGCCCAGCAGCACAGGATAAATTACTGGCTGCAAAAGTGCTTGTTGTTGGCGCCGGGGGATTGGGTTGCCCTGCATTGCAATACCTTGCTGCTGCAGGGGTTGGCAGTATTGGTATTATAGATTTTGATTTGGTGGAATTATCCAACCTTCAAAGGCAAACCTTGTTTACTGTTGAGGATATTGGTAAACCTAAAGCAATAGTTGCTACACAAAAATTAAAATTGCTGAACCCGGATATACAGATTGATGCGTATTATTACAAAATTACTCATAAGAATGCATGGGATTTACTTGGCCTTTACGATATTATTTTAGATAGTTCGGATAATTTTGCAACAAGATATTTGCTGAACGATGCTTGTGTGTTGCTCAATAAACCTTTGGTATATGGCGCTGTTCTTCGTTTTGAAGGACAGGTTGCAGTATTTAATTTGCAAACAGAGCAGTGCAATTACAAAACGAATTACCGGGATTTGTTTCCCCAGCCCCCGTTGCCGCATACAGTTCCTTCATGCAACGAGGCAGGTGTAATTGGCGTATTGCCAGGAATTATCGGCACCATGCAGGCGGCAGAAGTAATTAAAATTATCACGGCAATTGGCGAGCCTTTGACTAATAAATTGCTTACTTATAATGTACGCAACAACCGTTTTTTTGAATTCCTTATTTCACCTGCAAAAAGTGTTTCAATAAATATTCCTGCAAATAAAACCGGGTTTGAAAACTTTGATTATGAATGGCATTGCGGTATTGCTAATAACCAGGATGAAATTACTGTGGATGAGTTTGATGAGCTAAGAAGGAAAGACGGGGTGCTGGTTATGGATGTAAGGGAAATTGGGGAATTACCGGCTATAGATGAATTTCCATTTATTCAAATCCCTTTAAGTAAATTGGAGCAAAGGATAAACGAAATATGCACAAACAAAAAAATTGTTGTTTTCTGCCAATCGGGCATACGTAGTTTAAAGGCGGTAACCATCATTCGGGCAAAAACTGGGCTGGAACAGGTTTATAGCCTTAAGGCCGGTATTGAATCCTGGAAAATACACAATAGAAAAAAGGCAATATTTTAAAATTGAATAATGGGGGAAAAAAAAATAAAGAATGTATTTGTAGAAGGTGCAATAAAGCCGGTTTTTATTGGCGAATCTATTTTAAAACACAATAGTAAAAAGAATATTGGAGCACATAGTATTTTTTTGGGACAGGTACGAAACGATAAAATTAAAGAACAGGAAGTAATTGCAATAGAATACACAGCTTATAAGGATATGGCCGTTGAAATATTTCAGGAGATAAGGGAAGATTTTTTTAAAAAATATCCCTTAGTTTGTATGCACATTTATCATAGCCTGGGCCGGGTAAATGCAGGCGAAATAAGTTTATTTGTTTTTGTTTCTGCAGTGCATAGAAAAGCAGCTATAAATGCCTGTGAAGAAATTGTTGAACGCATAAAAAAGGAAGTGCCCATTTGGGGAAAAGAAATTTTAGGAAACGAAAATTTCCAATGGAAAGAAAATTCATAAACAATTATGGTAGATATTACATCAAAAATAAAAACACACCGTATAGCCATTGCACAAGCTACGGTAACCGTTAGCCGGCAAGAAACTATTGCAGCAATTAATAATAGAGCCGTGCCTAAGGGTGATGTGCTGGAAGCAAGTAGGGTAGCCGGTTTGCTGGGTATAAAAAAAACCAGTGATTTAATCCCCGATTGCCATCCCTTACCCATTGAGTTTGCAAAAATAAAACATAGCATTGATGGATTGGATATTAACATAGAGGTGGAAGTACACACAATTTATCGTACAGGTGTAGAGGTAGAAGCCATGCATGGCGCTTCGGTTGTGGCCTTAACTTTATACGACATGCTTAAGCCTATTGACAAAGGAGTAGAAATAAACCATATTAAACTACTGAAAAAGAAAGGAGGAAAATCGCAGTATATTGAAAAATTATCCCGGAAAATTACCGCAGCGGTAATTGTTTGTTCAGATAGTATTGCCACAGGTAAAAAGCAGGATGCTGCCGGTAAAGCCATCATAGCAAAGCTTGAAAAATGCGGAATTGAAAATAATGAGTATTGCATTATTCCGGATGAAGTAAAAGATATTCAGCAAAAAGTAGGATTTTATTGTAACAATAAAATTGATATAATCATACTAACCGGCGGCACTGGTTTATCACCAAGAGATGTTACACCTGAAGCCATTCGGCCTATGCTTGATAGGGAAATTCCCGGAATTGGAGAAGCAGCCCGTGGATTTGGGCAGGAGATAACACCCTATAGTATGCTATCCCGTAGCCTCGGCGGTTTAAAAGGCAATACATTAATATTGGCACTTCCGGGCTCTACAAAAGGTGCAGCAGAAAGTATGGACGCACTTTTTCCCTACATACTTCACCTTTTTAAAGTAATGGAACATTTAAGGCATGAAGAGATGGGTAATTCCTAAAAGTTTTTACTAAATAGTTTTTCCCCTTTATTATAGAAACGCTCCATTTCATCTTTAGGAACCAGGGCGCCACCTGTTGCCCAGGCAATATGGGTAATTTTTTCTGGATTGAAATGATGGCTTTCCTTATATCCCGATTTTGCTATTTGATACGGACCGATTAAACCCGCAGTGGCAGAAGGTTCCAAAAAAATACCTTCGGTTTTTCCCAGCATATACAACAGTTTAAAAAGTTCATCGTCTTCAATAGTATAAATTCCGCTTATTAAAACGTTACTAATGCCAGAAGCAAATGCAGATGGCCGCCCTACTGCCAACCCATCGGCTTCTGTTATATTATCAATTCCAAAATCATGCACACTCAGTTTTTGCATTTTACCAGTGAGCAAGCCCAGTAACACAGCAGGCGAATGTGTAGGTTCAGCAAAAAAGCAATGGGCATTATCCCCAAAAATTTGCCTGAGTCCAAAGGCAATTCCGCCTGGTGAACCGCCGACTCCACAGGGAGAATACACAAATAGCGGATGCGTTTCATCAATAATGATATTCATTGCATCCAATTGATTTTTTAACCGGGTTGCCGCAACACTATAGCCCAGGAATAAATATTTTGAATTTTCGTCGTCAATAAAATATCCTTTAGGATCTGCATTTGTAGCTTTTCTCCCTGCATCTATTGCCTCGCTAAAATCACCGGTAAACTCCACTACGTTTGCACCTACCGATCTTAATAGTTCTTTTTTCCATTCTTTGGCATTAGCAGACATATACACCGTTACCTTAAAACCCAATTTTGTACTTATTATACCAATACTTAAACCCAGGTTTCCTGTAGAGCCAACGCCTATAGAGTATCTTGAAAAAATATTCCTGAACTTTTCTTCTGCCAGTACTGCATAATTTTCTCTTAGTTTTAAAAGGCCGCTTTGTATAGCCAATTGCTCGGCATAATGCAACACTTCAAAAATACCACCTCTGGCTTTTATAGATCCGGCAATAGGTAATTCATTGTCACATTTCAGCAATAATTTCCCAGGTATAGATATCCCTTTCTGCTTATTGAGCAATAACTGCATTTGTGGAATTTCTTTTAAAGGCGATTCGATTATACCGCCAGTTTTTATTGTTTCTGGAAATGCTTTTGATAAGTAGGGAGCAAATCTTTCCCAAAGTTCAGCTGCATCCTGCAAATCCTGCAGGGTAACAGGTAACGAATGGATGTTCCGTATTTTTTCCCGGTTTGCATTGAGCCATATTACCGGTTTTAAACTGATAATATCTCCCAAAAGCGGGTATGCAACAATCCATTTATTGAGGTCACTAAAAGTCATGGCTGTTACAATATAATTAAAAATTCTGAAAATTCTTATGCATATTTCCTTAAAAAATTCTGAATTATTAAGCGAATAACTAAAGGTTTCCTAAAAGAAAAAATATTTTTACTTAATTGGGTAACTTAAAGTTTTTTTCATAATAAAAGATATAATTGTCTTTTATAATGATAAATGATTAATTTTGCGCCGGTAAATTACCAGTGCATTTGATAGGGTAATTAAATTACCATTTAATCCACACAATTAATACAGTATTATGGCAAAGATTGCTAAACGTTCCTGGGCCGAACCTTACAGGATAAAAATGGTTGAATTATTAAAGGTAACAACAAAACCACAGCGTATTAAAGCGCTTAAAGCAGCAGGTTTCAATACTTTTTTGCTGCCTGCAGAAGATGTGTATATAGATTTATTGACAGATAGCGGTACCAATGCAATGAGTGACCAGCAATGGGCCGCATTTATGACCGGAGATGAAGCCTATGCTGGAAGCAAGAGTTACTATAAAATGGAAAATGCTATTAAGGATTATTATGGCTATAAATATATTGTGCCTACTCACCAGGGCCGTGGCGCCGAGCATTTGCTTTCTCAAATTTTAATAAAGAAGGGCGATTTTGTGCCGGGTAATATGTATTTCACTACTACAAGGCTGCACCAGGAAATGGCAGGAGGAAAATTTGTAGATATTATTATTGACGAAGCGCATGACCCCAACAGTGAATTTCCTTTTAAGGGAAATGTGGATTTAAATAAGCTGGACAGCCTGGTTAAAAAAGTGGGTGCAGCAAAAATTTCTTATATCTGCCTGGCAACAAATGTAAATATGGCAGGCGGCCAGCCGGTAAGTATGGCTAATTTAAAAGAGCTGAGAAAATATACTAAAAAGCATGGCATTAGAATTATACACGACATGACACGTGTTGCTGAAAACGCTTATTTTATTCAGCAACGGGAAAAGGGATATGAGAAAGTAAAAATTAAAGATATTGTAAAGGAAATTTGTTCTTTAACCGATGGAGCAACCATGAGTGCAAAAAAAGATGCATTGGTAAATATTGGCGGTTTTTTGGCCATTAACGATTGGAATGTTTTTGAAGAAGCCAGGAACCTGGTTGTGGCTTATGAAGGGCTGCATACCTATGGTGGTATTGCCGGCCGTGATATGGAGGCAATTGCCGTAGGCATTATGGAAAGTGTGAACGATGCCCACCAGGCAGCACGTGTTGGACAGGTGGAATATTTAGGAAAGAAAATGCAGGAATATGGTATTCCTATTGTAAAACCAATTGGAGGGCATGGTGTTTTTGTAGATGCAAAAGCATTTTTACCGCATCTTACGCAGGATCAATTTCCGGCGCAAACCCTGGCAGGCGAAGTATATATTGATTCAGGGGTACGCACCATGGAAAGAGGTGTGGTATCTGCCGGAAGAAAACCTAATGGGGAGAATTACTATCCTAAGTTAGAACTGGTACGTTTCACTCTACCTCGCCGTGTATACACTCAGGCACACATGGATGTAGTAGCAGAATCAGTGGCAATGGTGCATGAAAGAAGGAAAAATATTAACGGATTGAAAATGGTTTATGAGCCTAAATACCTACGGTTCTTCCAGGCAAAATTTGAGCAACTAAAATAAAATTTGACAGTTAATACTAAAGCAAGGTAGCTTTCTTTAAAATGTATTTATTTTTATGATGTTTACCGGGCATGCCTTTGCTACTTTTTTTGCAGTTTCATTTAGTGATGGATTAATAGGTAAAACGGTAGTTTGCTTTTTTAACAATCCTTTTATTAACGTGGCTTTGCCATCTTTTTTTGACATACGCCAAACTTCAGGCATCATTTCATAGCAAATACCACAGCCAATACATTTATTCCTGTAATGTACAATATTGGGCATTTCAGGTTTTTATTATTTTATAGAGTTTATCAGTTGGGGATATTTTGTGCTCACAGGCAAGCGTTACAAAGTCGCCTTTTACCGCTTCTGATGATATTGCACCATTAACTAAAAGCTTTTCTACCGGCTGCTTTATTAATCCAAAACCCGGACCGGTAAGTAATAAGGTATCACCAACTTTAATACTTCCTGTTTCTATTAAAAATTCACCCACTTTAATTTTTGAAAAATATTTTTTGCCTTTGCCTACATATATTTTTTTCTCTGTAGCTGCAGAACCGGGGTTATCAGTCCATTCTCCTAATTTTCTTCCGAGATAATATCCTTCCCAAAAACCCCGGTTGTACACCTTTGCCAATTCATTTTTCCATAAATCAATTTTTTCTTTTGTATAACTATTTTCCTCAATAGCCAATAAAGCTTTTTTATAGATTTTAGTAACTATAGATACATATTCCGGTCCTTTTCCACGGCCTTCAATTTTTAAAATTGTTGCTCCGCTTTCAATAACCTGGTCCAGGATATCTATGGTACAAAGATCCTTTGGCGACATGATGTAATTATTTTCTATCACTAGTTCTTCCTGGGTATCTATATCGGTTACTTTATAGGCATGGCGGCAATTTTGCGAACATGCACCCCTGTTTGCTGAAGAGTTTTGAGCGTGAAGGCTTAAATAACATTTACCCGAAACAGCCATACATAAAGCGCCATGAATAAAAATTTCAATACGCATTAATTTTCCCGAAATTCCATTGATCTTTTTTCGGGCAATTTCAGCGGTTATTTGTTTTACCTGTTTTAAAGTAAGCTCCCTGGCCAATACAACCGCATCTGAGAATGATGCGAAAAATTTTATAGATTCTATATTACTTACGTTGGCCTGGGTTGAAACATGTAAAGGAATATGGAGCTGCCTGCAATATTCCATCACGGCAAAATCCGAGGCAATTACCGCATCTATTTTGTGTTTCTTTACTTCTTTTAAAATAGTTTTGAGTAATTGCATATCATGCTCATACATTACTGTGTTAAGTGTAATATAGGTTTTAATATGATGTTGGCTACAGGTTGCTTGTATGAGTGGCAAATCACTTAAAAAAAAGGAATTTATAGATTTTGCCCTCATATTTAATTGGGCTACACCAAAATAAATAGCATCGGCTCCGGCTTGTATAGCGGCATGCAGGCTTTCAAATGAGCCGACAGGCGCCAATAGTTCTATTTTCTTTTTTATATTTTTACTCTTCATGCTTTTGAAGTATTTCTGTTTTTATTTCTGCATTTTTTAGTTGAGTATTATTATTTGCAATCTTTTCTTCAATAATTTCCAAAATGCTATCGGCCTGGTTTGGATCAAAGTCCACATGGTTTTTTTTCTTTACACCAAATTGCGTTAGTTCAAAATGTAAATCAGGTTCAATATGATGATTACTCAGGCAGGCTTTGGAGCAGGATAGTGGGCAGCCGTCAATGGCAATAATTTTTCGTCCTGATTTTGCTGTATTTACCATTTTTTTTACATTACCTCCAACGCCAACGATACAGGACATTTCGGCTATTGCTTTCCTGTCTATTTTTACTGCTATGTAATTGGCCATTTGTGCAGCACTGGAACAGCCTGAACAGGAGTAGATGATTGGGTTTTCCATATTTTTAAATAATCTTTCCCTTTTGGGGTTTGCAAAGGTTAAAAATAAAAGACAATAATATCTTTAATTTACAAGAAAATTTTTGGAAAACAGCCAGGCCAGTTTGTTTAGTGTTTGATAAATAGATTAAATAGGGTAATTAGTATATATGGGTTTTTTATAAAGTACCTATTATTTTTGCTTTGATAAGCAACAAAATAAAAGATAATTTTGCATCCAGAGTTTACTTAACAAATTTTACTATGAATAAGCCTTTGCATACTTTTTTCACGAACGACCATCACCGGCTGGAAGCATTACTTGAAAAAGCCACGGAGCAACCGGAAACAATTAATATGGAGTATTATCATAAATTCAGAACCGGTTTGTTGCGCCATATTAAAATGGAAGAAAAAACTTTATTTCCTGCATCAATTAAGATGAATAAAAAAGTAATGCAAAATTTAATTCCCCGGTTTAAATTGGAGCATGGAGCATTAACAGCATTGCTGGTGCCGCCGCCAACTCATTCCATCATAAATGCAATAAGGCATGTTTTAGAAAAACATGATTTTGCGGAAGAGGAAAACGGGGGCTTATACGATGTGTGCGAAGCTTTAACGCAAGGCCAAACAGAAGAGCTATTGGCGGTATTGGAAAAAGTAGAAGAAGTTCCGGTACATCCACCAAACCCAGCACCCATTGCTATTGAAGCGGCAAGGCGTGCATTATTACGGGCTGGTTACGATTTTGATAAGATAAAATAAAATAAGGAGAAAAATTCTCCCTATCTGTAATTATCCTTTTACTTTAATAACCCTTACCTTCCATTCTTCAGGGCCCTTAATTAAGTATTCCCATTTAAAAGGGTCTTTGCTTTCTGCTTCCATTTGATAATAAAGTGGCAAAGGATCATGGTCGTTAAAAAATTCAAAAGCTTCACCTTGTTTTATTTCGGCAAAAGCTTCATAAAACATTTCGTGGCGCTGTGCCGGCGCAAAAGGCCTCAGGTCGTATTCATTCACCACCGAAAAGCCATCATCGCCTAAACCGCTTTTTACTTTTTTGGTAATATGCACTACAACTTCGTTTGGTTCCTGTTTTTTGTAAATCCAGGAATGTTTACCTTCAAATTTTTGCATAAAAATCCCATGTATTTCTTTGGGGTCGTCTGCTGCAATAATTTCCATGCTGTCTCCCTGCTCCATCATTCCATAGCGGTGAAATACAATCTGTTTCCATTCATCTTTATTCGCCTTTCTCAGGTCGAGCAATGTAGATATGTCTGTAAATTCTCGTCCTTGTGAGGCTTCAGTACGGGTAACTTTTACCATCCATTCCCTGCCGCCACGGTTCAGGTATTCCCAGCCTACCACATCACCGTAAATAGAACGAAATTCATAGTAAAGCGGAATAGGGTCATGGTCATTAATAAAAACAAAACTTTTATCAACTGGTAATTCTTTAAAAAGCTGTATGAGTTTTTTGTGTCTTTCAATGGGAATAAAAACCCTCATATCCAATGCTTCCTGCCCTGCGGTATTTAATTGGGTATCCATATTTAAATTTTTTTTGCAAAGATAACTTTTATCAATAGTGGTTGGCTGTTATTATTGTAACAATACGGTCAAAAAAAATGTTTTATGATCTGGCTCATAGTTTAAGTGAAACGATACAATTTATATTAATAGTGTAAACATTTTTTAAAATTAAAAGCAGTTTAAAATATTTTCCCAAAAGAAAACCCAATGAACGGAATGCCATCGTAGTGATTAAAAACCGGGGTAATACTTAATTTATACATGAAGTTTTTGCTGCTATGATGCCTGAAGCCTATATGTGGAATAAAATTAAAATAGCTGTATTGTACGGGGTTATTGTTTATTCGGTCAACAATTATATAAAGTTTTACATCGGCTTTGGTATAAGTAACCCCGGCGCCAAAGTCAATAAATGATTTGCTTTTATCAATGGGCAACAGGTAATTTACCCCAAATGGAATAGTGGGCCTAAGTTGTTTTGCTCCATATATGCCTACGCCAATATGGCCATAGATTTTTGTAGATTTGAAAAGCTGCCGTTCATAATGTACAGATGCCATTAAGCCGTTGCCTCCTATTTCTAAATAGGTTGCATTTGTGTAGTTTTTGTTGCGTTGCCCATAAGCACATATAGATACTATTGAGGTAAGCAGGCAAAATAAAATTTTTTGCCTGCTAAGGTTTTTTTGCTGCATACATTTTAAGAATAAAGTCGGCATAAAAAAGCTGCATCAAACTGTTTTTTTTGGTGCAGCCTTTTATAAATAAAAATTTCATTTGTTGCTCATTACCTTAAAAATAAAATTTCCCTGTATTTAGGTAAAGTCCAGTAAGTATCATCAACTATTAACTCCAGCTTATCTACATGATAGCGGATTACATCAAAGTACTTGCCTTTTATATCGTCGCAATAAGCAATGGCCTTTTTACGGGTGTTGGTAATTTTGTTGGCTTTTTTGCGTGCCTCAATCATTTTTTCTACGCTGTCGCTCATAATGCTGGTATGATGGCTTATTTTTTCCAGTACCTGCACCTGGTTGGCGTAAGCATGGGGTTTTAGCCCGGCTTCTTTGAGGCCTTTTATATTTTGTACCAAAATATTCTGGTATTTAATGGCCGATGGTAATACAAATGTTGTAGCCAGGTCGCCCATTACTCTTGCTTCAATTTGAATCTTTTTAATATACTCTTCCAGCATTATTTCGTGGCGTGCTTCCAGTTCGGCATGGCTGAAGATGTGGTTGTTTTCAAACAGTACCTTTGCTTTATCGGCAGCATAGGCATCTAAGGCCAATGGTGTGTTTTTAATATTGGCTAATCCTCTTTTTAGTGCTTCTTTTTCCCATTCTTCGCTATAGCCATCACCTTCAAACAAAACCTTTTTACTGCTTACAATATATTTTTGTAAAATATGCATAATGGCTACTTCTTTCTTATCACCACTTTCAATTAATACATCTACTTCTTTTTTAAAAGTTTTAAGTGTTTCAGCCATAATAGTATTGAGCACCGTCATGGAAAGTGCACAGTTGGCCGAAGAGCCTACGGCACGAAACTCAAATTTATTTCCGGTAAAAGCAAAAGGAGAAGTGCGATTACGATCGGTATTATCCAGCATAAGCTCAGGGATGCTTTTGTGGATGTCCAGTTTCAATAAGGCTTCATCTGTTTCATCAAAATTGCTGCCTACCCTTATTTCCACTTCTTTTAAAACATCAGTAAGGTATTTGCCAATAAAAATAGAAATTATAGCAGGTGGCGCTTCATTGGCGCCAAGGCGGTGGTCGTTACCTGCACTGGCTATGGAAGCCCTTAAGAGTTCTGCATAATCATGCACTGCTTTAATGATATTAATAAAAAAAGTGAGAAACATTAAATTGGTTTTTGGCGTTTTGCCAGGTGCCAGCAGGTTTACTCCTGTATCGGTAGCAAGGCTCCAGTTATTATGTTTTCCGCTACCGTTTATGCCTGCAAAGGGTTTTTCATGAAGCAGTACTTTTAAATTATGGCGCCTTGCAACCCTGTTCATTATATCCATCAGCAAGGTGTTATGGTCCACTGCAAGGTTGGTTTCTTCATAAATTGGCGCACATTCAAACTGGCCTGGCGCCACTTCATTATGCCTTGTACGCAAAGGGATGCCCAGCTTATAAGATTCCTGTTCAAAGTCGCACATAAAAGCATAAAAGCGTTCGGGTATTGCGCCAAAATAATGGTCTTCAAGCTGCTGGCCTTTTGCCGGAGCATGACCAAAAACGGTACGACCAGTCAAAAGTATATCAGGCCTTGCGTTTGCCAGCCCGGCATCTACTAAAAAGTATTCCTGCTCCCAACCCAGGGTTGGCGTAACCCTGGTTACGTTTTTGTCAAAATACTGGCATACCTCCACGGCTGATTTTTCAATAGCTACAAGCGCTTTTAAAAGTGGCGTTTTTGTATCCAGAGATTCCCCGGTATATGATACAAATATGGTAGGGATGCACAAGGTTTTGCCATTGCCTATTTCCATTATAAATGCAGGAGAGGATGGATCCCAGGCGGTATAGCCCCTTGCTTCAAACGTTGCCCTAAGGCCACCACTGGGAAAAGAGGAAGCATCTGGTTCTTGCTGTATTAAAGCGCCTCCATCAAATTCTTCTATGGGCGTACCATCGCTTTTTAGGGTAAAAAAAGAATCATGTTTTTCTGCCGATGCTCCGGTAAGTGGTTGAAACCAATGTGTAAAATGGGTTACGTTTTTGCTTTGTGCCCAAGCTCTAAGTCCATTGGCAATTTGGTTGCCCATGTTGCGGTCAATTTTATTGCCGCTTTTAGTTGATGCAGCCAGGCTTTTATAGGCTTCTTCACTTAAGAATTGCCTCGCTGTATCAAGTGTAAAAACATTTTCTCCAAAAAAATTGGTAATAGCTCCTTTGTTTTCAAACTCGGTTTCCACTTCTCTTTGAGTAAAATTTGAAATAGCAGTAAAACGTAACGAATTCATATATTTTTAATGTTTAAGGCACAAAAAAACATATATTTATTCAATTAATCTAAATTTATTTCATAAAAAAGTTAAAAACATGGAGAAGTAGGTGGAATAATTTATATATTTTTATATATAATGTGTTTGAATTTAATCATATTCATTAGTGGTATTATTATAAAGGGGAGAAAAATGCTTCTATAACGTATGATAGCCCCGTATGCAGGTACTATAAAGCCAAAAATTAATAATACACTAACACTAAAAATTATAGTGCAGAGTACAAAAGCATGTATATCTTTAAATTTTTTTTGGTGCTTATAAATACAATAAGCAAACAGTGCCAGGTAAATAAATATTTCCAAAGCAAAAATTACAGTATCTAAAGACGCTTTTTCCCATAAATATGGCCTTAAAAAAACATGGTTTACTGCCAAAGGAAATGTACTCAAAAAATCTGCAGCAGAATAATGTAAAGTATCTGTAGTGAGTTGTGTATTTACAAGGCCAATTTCTAAAAACTCTTTTTGTTTGTTACTGATAATTTTGCCAACATTTAATTCAGGATCAAGAAAAGGTAATACAATTAAAATACCAACTGTTGCAAGGTAGGTAAATACAAAAGTTTTTACTTTTGATGTACCATAGAATTGATGCAGCCAATAAGCAAACAAAGCCGGAACAAGCGCTGCTGCTACATAATTACGAATTACCAAAAGACAAAAAAAGCAAAAGCCCACAAACAGTAACCTACGAGCGCCTAAAAATTTTCTTTTGGAAAAATAAATGCCATAAAAAATACCTGCAAGCGCCATAAACATTACATTGTCCTTAAGTATAGCAGAAGAAAAAATGAGTAAAGATGGCAAAAGGAAACATCCTGCAACAGCGGCAATTTTATTGCCCGGGTAAATATGGGCGTAAACCCTGTATAAAGCAATATGGGCAAAAAAACATAGGCTGTTGAAAAATATTGAATTGATATAAATATTGTTAAAGCTGGCCAGGTTGAAAACGGCGAGTACCTTGATAATGCTATTATTATTGAGAATATAAATTACATCATATATTTTACCCCAAAAACCGCTTTGCCATGGATAATTGCTGAAAATATTGGTAATAAAATTTGCAGGCGAATGTAGCAATACAGCAGTTTCCAGTTTTGCATCCCTAAAAAGGGAGAGCATATCGTTGTGTGGGTTGTAAAAATGTATGGAAAGCCAGCAGTACAGGCTGCCCACAAAAATTTTAAGCAGCAGCAACAACCGTATTTCACCGTTTTTTAAACCCGATTTACGGATAAAAGGGATTTTAGGTAAAAAATAGGTTATTAAACCCAGGTATATAAAAAACAATAAATAGTGCAAGTATTATTTTTTGAATGTGGGAAGTTAGTTAAAATAATTTGTTGCCGCAGCGGTACATAAAAAACAGAGCATGTACTTTTGCATATTAAAAGAAACCATTTTCACTTCATGGAAATTAACGCATCTACTGCAGCACAACTCAGGATTACCGGGGAAGAATTTGAATTAATAAAGCAAAAACTTGGGCGGGTACCCAACTTTACCGAGTTGTGTGCTTTTAGTGGCATGTGGAGCGAGCATTGCAGTTACAAAAACTCTATCAAGTGGCTGAAAAAACTGCCAAGAGATGGTAAAAAAATGCTGGTAAAAGCAGGTGAAGAAAATGCCGGGCTTATGGATATTGGCGATGGATACGGTGTGGTTTTTAAAATTGAATCCCATAACCATCCTTCGGCAATTGAGCCTTTTCAGGGTGCGGCAACAGGAGTGGGCGGTATTAACAGGGATATTTTTACTATGGGTGCAAGGCCTATTGCTTCGCTTAATTCCCTTCGTTTTGGTAAATTATCAGAAGCCAAAACACAGCATTTACTTTCTGGTGTAGTGCATGGCATTGGCCATTATGGCAATTGCTTTGGAGTGCCCACCGTAGGCGGTGAAATTTATTTTGAAGAATGTTATCATACCAATCCATTGGTAAATGCAATGAGCGTAGGCATTGTTAAAAATGGCGAAACAATTTCGGCTACAGCAAAAGGCACAGGCAACCCTGTATTTTTTGTAGGAAGCGCTACGGGTAAAGATGGCATTGGCGGTGCAAGTTTTGCCAGCGCAGAAATAACAAAAGACAGTGTGGAAGAATTACCTGCGGTTCAGGTTGGCGACCCTTTCCAGGAAAAAAAATTGCTGGAAGCCTGCCTTGAAGTAATACAAACAGGAGCCGTGGTAGGTATGCAGGATATGGGAGCCGCAGGCATCATTTGCTCCACATCGGAAATGAGCGCAAAAAGCGGTGCTGGTATGATTATTCACCTGGATAAAGTACCCACCAGGCAAAAGGGAATGAAGGCCTGGGAACTTTTGCTGAGCGAAAGCCAGGAAAGAATGTTGATGGTGGTAGAAAAAGGAAAAGAAAACATGGTATTGAAAGTTTTTGAAAAATGGGATTTGCCTTGCAGCCAAATTGGTGAAGTAACCGATGACGGCATATTGCAGTTTTTTATGAATGGAACAGTAGAAGCCCTGCTGCCTGCACACGAACTGGTATTGGGTGGTGGTGCGCCGCAATACGACAGGGATGTAAAGCAGCCTGCATATTTAAATAAAATTAAAGCATTCGATATAGCTTCTGTTAAGCGAAGAAACGATATTAAAAAAATTGCGGAAGAATTAATTGCATTGCCCAATATTGCAAGCAAAAAATGGGTGTATGAACAATACGATAGCATGGTGGGTACAGGCCTGGCAAGCACCAATTCACCCAGCGATGCGGCAGTTGTAATTGCAAAGCCTACCAATAAAGCTTTGGCATTAACTACAGACTGCAACAGCCGTTATGTATTTGCCGACCCTTACAAAGGCGCCATGATAGCCGTTGCAGAAGCGGCAAGAAATATTGTATGCAGCGGCGGCGAACCTCTTGGCGTAACCAATTGCCTCAACTTTGGCAACCCTTACGACCCCGAAGTATATTACCAGTTTACCCAGGCTATTACTGGCATGGGAGATGCCTGCCGCAAATTTGATACGCCGGTAACCGGTGGTAATGTGAGTTTTTACAACCAGTCGCCTCATGGGCCGGTTTACCCAACGCCTACCATAGGTATGGTTGGGTTACTGGATAATGTAAATGAAAAAATGACCCTGGATTTTAAATCACCGGGTGATAAAATTTATTTGTTGG
Source organism: Chitinophagaceae bacterium (assembly GCA_016699815.1). Taxonomy (NCBI): domain Bacteria; kingdom Pseudomonadati; phylum Bacteroidota; class Chitinophagia; order Chitinophagales; family Chitinophagaceae; species Chitinophagaceae bacterium. The sequence continues at coordinate 2,065,805 of CP065012.1, forward strand.
GCTTAAGCCGAAATGATATCCACTCCTCCGAATACCTCCATAAATTATTGGGCATTGAGTTTAGCCCTTGCCCTTATTTTAATTTAGAAGAAGAATTTGCCTTACAGCATTTGGTAAAACAATTAATACAAAAAAAAATAATTAATGCGGCACACGATGTAAGCGAAGGTGGTTTGGCCATTACCCTTTTGGAAAGTGCTTTTCCAAAAAATTTGGGTTTTGATGTAAAACAAAACGACGACGCAATTGCAAAAGATGCTTACTGGTTTGGTGAAAGCCAAAGCAGGATTGTGGTATCTGTTGCAGCTGGCCAATCTAAAGCGTTTGAAGAAGCCGTAAAATTATCTGGTATCAAATTTTCAAATTTAGGTACTGTTACTTCTGGCGAAATAATTACTGATAGTGAAGCCTGGGGAAATATTTTCGCATGGAAAGAGTTATATGATAATGCCCTTTCAGGTTTTTTACAAAACCGTGAAGGCGAAGGGGCATTGAATATGATTTAGGTTTTGCCTTTGCTTAATCTACAACAAAAGCTGTTTGGTAAAAATTATTTACAGCGGCTACAGGTTTAAGGTTGATATAAAAGTTATGGGTAAACTCATAAAAAGCCTTGAACTCATGCATGGGTACGCTAAACTCATCAAAAGTTATAATATCCCCTTTTTTTAAAAAAGGGTAGAGCATGGATAATACAAATGCAGTTGAAGAATACAAATCGGCATCCATGTGTATCACTAATCTCCTTTGTTGATGGAGTAAATCCTGTTGATGGCCGATAAACCCTTTAAGCTTATCCTGAAAAAGGCCTTTGATAAATTGTGCCCTGCTGTCGCCTGTTGTTGGTATAGCCGAACTCATATCCCCTTTTTTATAAAAACTTCCCCAGTTTTCCGGTAAGCCTTCAAAAGTATCAAAGCCGTAAAATTGTGAAGCAGGGTTTTGGTTGTTTTGGAGCCACCAGTTAAAAGAAGCGCCTGAAGCCACGCCATACTCTAAATATGTTACAGGTTCATTTTTCAATTGAAAATGCTGGAGCAAAAAAGCATATAATTCAAAGCGTTTGTTATAATTGCGTAAGGGAGAGTAAAAGTCGGAGTAAATGAGTGTTTTTTTATTTTTCCTGATCCAGATAATAAGCTTGTTAAAGTATAAAAGGGTGAGTAATAGTTTTGAAAAAGGATGAAACAGCAGGGTTACAGGAACGGCAAGTAAGCCGTCTTTAATGAATTTTACCAGTTTAATCATGCTGCTAAGATAAGTTTTATGCAAAATGATTGCGTCACTTAAAAAAAAATATAAGTATTTTGTTGCCCAAATAGAGATCATGAAAATAACCATTATAGGCGGAGGAAACCTGGGCACGGCAATGGCCGAAGGTTTATTGAAAAGTAAATTTTGCAGTGCTGCAGAAATTACCATTACAAAAAGAAATACTGCTACCTTAAAAGATATTGCTGCTAAAGGAGTAAAGGTAACTGCTGATAATTTGTCGGCAGTAAAAAAAGCTGATATTATAATTTTAGCGGTGAAACCCTTTCAGATAGCCGATGTAATTAAAGGGTTTAAAGATGCGCTTACTTCAAAGCAAATTGTTGTTTCGGTAATAACCGGCGTAAGCATTGATGATTTAAGGGGAATGATAAAAAAACAACTCCCTGTTTTTAGGGCCATGCCCAATACCGCCATTGCCATACAGCAAAGTATTACCTGCCTTAGCAACAGCAATGCTTCTGTAAAAGAAATACAATGGATAACGCATATGTTTGAAACCGTAGGCAAGGTTGCCGTAATTGATGAGAAGTTGATGGATGCAGCAACAGTACTTGGCGCCTGTGGTACGGCTTATGCCATGCGGTATATTCGTGCCAATATACAGGGCGGTATAGAAATAGGCTTTGATGCTGCAACAGCCAGCCTTATTGCCGCACAAACGGTAAAAGGCGCTGCCGAATTGTTATTGCAAAAAGGTACGCACCCAGAGCAGGAAATAGATAAAGTAACCACGCCAAAAGGCTGTACCATTGCCGGTTTAAACGAAATGGAACACCAGGGTTTCAGCTCATCATTAATTAGGGGAATTACGGTAAGCTTTAATAAAATTATAAAAGCAGGTTAAGAAAAATTATAATGCAGGGTTAAATAAATTTGCTACCAGGTAAGCGGCTGCCCCTGCTAAAATGCCCATTAACAAATACCGTAAAGCACCCCATGCAGTATGTGCGTTATTGTGCCGGTTATAATAATAACCTACTGCATACAATAACAACCCGGTAATAACTGCAGAACCGGTTAACGCATATTTTGTATTGTTAAAAATTAAATAGGGAAAGCCAGCTAAAAAACTACCTGTTAAATAGGATATAAATGTAACCCATGCATTCTTTGCCGGGCTAATAATGGATTTGCCATTAAATTCAAGTGATGTATATTCCTTACGAACGTCATCTATAGCTTTTTGCTGATAATCTTTATGCAGCCCGATATTATCAAAAATGCGTTGTAATTTTTTAATTTCTGCCTCGGGGTTATCTGTTGCTTTAGCCGAAAAATAGCCGGCAATTGCCATAAAAATACTACCGGCTAATCCGGCAATAATTGCCCATAGAAATATATTGCAATGTTGAATGCCCGCAGAAGCCATGCCTGTTGCCAATGCAAAAGGCACTATAAGGCCATCACTTAGCCCGGAGTATATAGCATCTTTACCTTTAAAGCTACTGTACATAATAGTTTTGCAAAGATAGAATTTGTAAACTGCTGTTAAAACCATTTCTTACAAAACCCAAAAGCACATTTTGCCGTAAATTAGTATAAACTTAAAATGAAAATTAAAACGGTTATATTATTTTGTATGGTTATTTCATTATCGGCATGTGCACAAAATAAACCCGGCAATTCAAATTCTAAAAAGCAACAAATGGCTACAAATTTTATTAAAAAAGACAGCAGTGAGTGGAACAAGTTAACGGCGCAGGAAACAAATATTATTGTGCATAAAGGCACAGAATACCCGGGAACCGGTGAATTATTGCATAACAAACAAAAAGGCACTTATACCTGCCGCAGGTGCGATGCTGCTCTATATAATTCTAATAGTAAGTTTGAAAGCCATTGTGGCTGGCCCAGTTTTGACGACGAGATACCGGGAGCTGTAAAACGCATCCCCGACGCCGACGGACAGCGCACAGAAATTGTATGCTCTAACTGCGGCGCCCATTTGGGCCATGTTTTTTTGGGCGAAGGGTTTACTGCCAAAAATACAAGGCATTGCGTAAATTCTGTTTCTATGAAATTTGTGCCGTCAGGAAATTAATTTTAGAAAAACTATTCTTTTTTCTTTAAAAAAGAGCCTATACCTTTGCTTATCTTTTGAACGGCTTCAATTCCTTTGTTCAGCGGCTCAGCTGAAAATTCATTATAAGGTTCGGCATTGTAATTGTCTTCAAATTCCTGAGGGTAAATAACAAACCTGCTGTTGCCATTAAAATATTTTTTGAGTTTTGCGGGTAAATTATCCAATACACTCATATACGAAGTTGCGCCTTTTCTTGCCGATACCAATACAAATAAATCATCATCGTTTATGTAGCGGGACAGCATCAGAAAATCTTCCCAATCTGTAAAATGTGTAAAGCTTACAGAAGCGTTGGATTTACTTTTCTTTAACAACTTATCCATTACTTTTTGGGTAGCCTCGTTGCAATAAATATGCATGGGAATGCTGAGTTCCTGAGCCAGCTTTGTAAATTTGTTGAGCCATAACGAAAACCCGTTTTCATGTTCCGTAAGCGGCGGTGCGGCAATAATAATGCGTTTGTGCAATACCAATGGTTTTTCCAGTTGACAAATAAAAATTGTTTTATTGGAATTATTTAAAATAGCATCAATTTTTTCGCCAATTAATTTGTCCAAAAAACCGGTGCGTTGCGGCCACCCCAAAATTAAAATATCGGCCATTATTTCCCGTGAAATACGGGTAATTCCGCTTGCCGCATTATGATCGAGTGTGGTAATAATATTTACTTTTGTTTCTGTTGCCGAAGCCTGTTTTACAAATTCTTCCAGCTTGTTTCTTGTTTTTAAAAGGTTTATTTCCGCTTCTTCATTATTCGAAACAACAGATAAAAGAGAAACTGGGTTTGCAGATTTTTTATCTTTTATTAAAACGGCAAACTCTAATATTTTTTCAATTTTTTCAATATTGGAAATAGGCAATAAAATATGTTCTGATGCTGCACCATTGGACTTTAACAGGCTTTCCGAGTCGTCTTCGGTTTCAATAATAATTTTTTTGGCAGCTTTTTCGGTAGCAAATGAAGCCACTATACAAGTGATTAAAATTAAAATAATGGTGCCGTTTAAAATGTTTTCATCCAGTATGCCGGCATTAAACCCTACCAAAATTACGGCAAGCGTTGCCGCTGCATGTGCGCCACTAAGCCCAAAAATCAATTGCCGCTGTGCTTTGGAATATTTAAAAACAAGTTGTGTAAAAAAGGCCGCTACCCATTTTCCAATAATAGCTACCACCGAAAGTGTTGCGGCAATAATTAATGCCATTGGCCCATTTAAAAGCACACTCACATCTACCAGCATACCTACGCTTATTAAAAAAAATGGGATAAATAAAGAGTTGCCTATAAATTCAATGCGGTTCATTAACGCAGAAGAGTGGGGAATGAGTTTATTTAATGCAAGGCCAGCCATAAAAGCGCCGATAATAGGTTCTACACCGGCTACCTCTGCCAAAAATGCTGCAAAAAATACTACGGAAAGTACAAAAATATAATGCGATTGTTTTTCACTTTCCAGTTTGCGGAAAAACCATTTGGCTATCCTCGGAATAATTAAAAACATGATTACAGAAAATATAGTTAAGGAAACACCCAGTTTCAACCAAAACTCATTACTTAAACTCCCCTGGTGGTTGCCCATAATTACGGCAAGTATTATGAGTACGGCAGTATCGGTAAGAATTGTACCACCTACCGTAATGGCCACTGCCTGGTTTTTTGAAACGCCAAATTTGCTTACTATAGGATAGGCAACAAGTGTATGCGTTGCAAACATACTTGCTGTAAGAAAACTGGTGTTAAAATTATATTTGAGTAAATAAAAACATACCGGGAAGCCAATAGCCAAAGGGATGATGAAGGTGAAAAAGCCAAATAAAATACTTTTATTACGGTTGGATTTAAATTCGTTTAAATCCAGCTCCAGCCCTGCAATAAACATAATATAAAGCAATCCAATAGTAGAAAAAAGGTCAATGGCAGAATTTTTTGCCAGTATATTTAATCCATGCGGGCCAATTACCACGCCGGCAATTATTAAACCAATAATGCCGGGGATATTTATTTTCTTCAATAGTAGCGGCGACAATAATATTATAAAGAGGATCAATGAAAATATCAACACCGGGTTTTTCAAAGGCAATTCTATCTCCGACATAAAATGTCTAAAAAATTCTATCATAAAAATATATTGGTTATTGCTGAATTGATTTTCTAAAGTACATATTTAAATCCAGTTTTTTATTCATTAGCTTTAACGCTATTCTAACAATATTTTATTGAATATTCCCTATGCAAATAAATTTAACCCTTAATAAATAAGAAATAATTTTCTTGTGTTGTAAAAACACAGGAAACCTTTTTAGATAGGAAAGATGCATAATCTTCATTATGCATTTGCTCCAACTTCGCCAGGAGAATAAATAATTTATTTACCCATCCGGTTAAATGCCGAAACCATTTGTTTGCCACGCAACATAATTTTCAACCCTTTTCTTTTTAAAGAAATTGCAGGGTTTTTTTTCTCATGTTCTTCAAGGCTGTATTTGTAGGTATCAATAATATCCCGGTAAGAAAGGATGCCAATTATAGTGCCATCATCATTGGATACAACCGGCAATACATCTATATTTTCTTTTGCCATAGTTTCTACAGCAGTTTTTAATGAATCATTCAGGCTGATGTAAATTTTGTTTCTTTTTATGAGGCTGCCCACCAGGTTTTCCGGGGTGTGTATATTGCTGTATAAATTAGATGCGCTTAATATTCCCCTGTATTCGCCCTGGTTGCTGGAAATTATAAAATAATTGAGCTTATAATCCGGCTCCAAATCCAGCCATTCCCTTACTTCTTTTATTTTATTTTCTTCGCTAATGATTATTCCGTTATCGGTTAATATTTGTTCTACGGTAAGTTTTTCCAGAATATCCGGTTCATAAGAATTGGGTGTATTGATTCCCCTGCGGGCAATTTTTTCCGTCATTATGGTATTATCCATAATAAAATACGACAGGAAATAGGCGCCGGTACAACTGGCCAGTAAAGGCAGCAAAGCATTGGACTGCCCTGTTGTTTCTAATGCAAAAATAATAGAGGTAATAAAAGCCCTTGAAGCGCCTGCAAACATTGCCGCCATGCCCACCAGTGCAGCTAAAGGAATGTAAATACCCGATTGCGGAAAATAATCATTGATTACATGCCCAAAAATTGCACCTGCAGCACCCCCAATGGTAAGTAATGGCGCCAAAGTACCACCCGAAGTGCCACTGCCCAAAGAAACAGACCAGGAAATAAATTTTAAAATACACAACGATAGTAAAAGCTGCATAGAAACAGAGCCCGAAAGGATATCGGCTATATTATTATAGCCAACCCCTAAAGTTCGTGGAGAAAAATATCCCACAATTCCTACAGCAATACCACCTATCATGGGCCACCATGCCCAATGCACGGGTAATTTTTCAAAACTGTCTTCAATAAAGTATACAATTTTAGTAACCAATACCGAAAGCAAACCTACTACAATACCTAATGCGCTATACCATGCAATTGCACTATTAGATGCCGGCTCAATGGTATCAATAATTGGAAAAACAACTCCCGGCCCAAATAAAAAATGATGGCCAGCTGCACCGGTGATACAGGCAAGAGAAACGGGTATTATTGAACGGGGAGAAAATTCGAAAAGTAATAATTCTATTGCCAGAAATATACCTGCAATGGGGCTGCCAAAAATTGCCGACATACCAGCGGTAGCTCCGGCAGCAAGTAATATTTTACGTTCGTTGTTGGAAATTTTCATTATTTGCCCAATGGTAGAACCCAATGCACCACCAGATGCAATAATTGGCCCTTCGGCTCCAAAAGGCCCGCCGGTTCCAATTGAAATAGCCGCTGAAATTGGTTTTAAATATGTAATGGTTGGTTTTATTTTACTCTTGTTGGTCAATATTTGTTCCATTGCTTCGGGTATGCCGTGCCCACGAATGGCTTTTGAACCATAATAAGCCATTAAACCAATAATAAGCCCGCCAATTACAGGAATGGTTATTACAAACAAACCCAAATTATTTTCTGCCGGTGTTATGGGTGCAAACGAAAAATTTCCGTAAAAAGAAATATTGGTAATTAAATCTATGAGGTGCACCAGCAGTTTTGCAATAATGCTTACACCAATGGCAATTACAATTGCCGAAATAGAGATAAACAGCAGCCTCCTTTTATTAAATGATTTTTTGGGTTGTACATTTTCGATTGCTAAAGTTGGGTCAAGTGAAAGGGAAATAGGGATACCTGTGTTGTGTAAATTATTGCTTCTCATCGTTTGTTATTAATATATAGCGATCAGTTAAGTGTGGAACGCTATTTATATTTAGAAGTTTGATAAACCCTTGTAATTATATCTATTTGAGTTTACCGGGATTGATATAGCGGCAAAAGTACAAAAGGAATAGTAGAAAATGTGCATTTGTTTGCATAGAGGAAACATAAAAACTTTTTAATGCTAAAAAATTATTTAAGACGATACAGATTTAAACGTTTCATTATTTTGAATTATGGTAACACTTGCGTTTACGGTATTTACTGCAGGGCCGCCAGGTAAAGAATAGCTAAAAAAACGTAAAAAACGTGGGACAGGTGTTACATGAAGCGTTTTTGAAGTAACGCCAATGGGAAAACTTTTTGTATAAGCCCACTAAGCCTAAGCCAACAAGTATGGTATGGTAAACTGTTGACGAAGCAAAGGTTACCTTAAGTGTACCAAAATTGGTTGCCTGGTTGCCTGGTGCAGACTCATTTGATTTTTTACAGCAACTGAAAAAGATTATTACCGAGGATATTAAAAGAATACATTTCATATAAATGTATTTTATGGGTACACTTATATTCATCATACTTTACAACAGCCTTAATGTAAATTAATATTGTTTGTGAAAAGAGGGCCTAAAATTTTAAAGTAAATGATAAATAGGGGATGAGTTTAAATTCACTGGTGCCGGTTTTTAATTTTATGCTTTTGCTGGCCAGTGAACCCTTTAAATTATAGGAATATTGATTGTCTGAGCCGTTTATGCTATAAACACCAGCTTTAAAAGAAGCATAAGCTTTTTTGTTTTTGAGGCTGTGAAAAGTCAGGGAAGCATCGTAGCGTTGAAAGTAATTTGCCCTGTACTGGTTGTTTTGAGTATATTGATAGGTGAACTGGTAGGCTTCAATGAGTTCTTCTCCAGTGGGCGCCGCCTGTAGTGTGTCTGTAAACACTATTCCTCCCTGGGTATAAACATTGCCCGAGGCAAAGCTCCATAGTGCCGACAAATCAAATCGTGTTGTAAGGGAATACCTCATGCCGATATTTGCCGTATGGCGGTGATCGTATTTGTAAGGGAATTCATTGCCGTTGTTAATGCTTGTAAATTGCCGCCAGCTCCAGGCCAATGCATAACTTCCCTGGAAAGATAATTTTTTGCCGGTTTTATTAATGAGTATTTCTGCGCCATAGCTCCGGCCCTTGCCCAATTCAATATTTTGTTCCCAATTATCGCTATGGATAAAAGTACTTTTGCCATTGGCATAGTTTGTAACATTCATTAAACGTTTATAATATGCATCCAGGGATATATTCCAGTTATTTTTTTGTTTAAACACAAAACCAATATTATAAATCTCACTCCACTCCGGTTGTAATTTTTTTGTACTGGGTACCCACATATCCCGGTTGGCCCCGGCATAAGGGTTTATTACCAAATGTAAATACTGGTTCATGCGGCTGTAAGATGCAAATAGTTTATATAATGGGCCAATGCGATAGGCCATATAAAAGCGAGGCTGTAAATTCCAGGTACTATAATCCTCCATACGGTATGCGCTGGCCCTTAAGCCCGATTTCGCAAAGAACTTTCTCCCAATTTTAATTTCGGCTTCAGCATAAGAATATATAGCTTTAAACTGAAGAGGCCTAAAGGCTAAAAACCCCTGTTCATCCTCTTCTTCGGTATTGGTAATTTTACCTTCAAATGGTTTTGTTTTGTTTTGCTCCAGTTTTAGGCCTGCATTAATTTTTATTTTTTTAGAAACAAATATTTCTGCACCTGTTTTTGCATTATAGTTTTTAAAGGATGCATAAGAGCTGATGAATTTTGTGCCGAGGCTCAGATCTTCCTCTACTTCATCATCTATTTCTTCCTCTTCATCTTTTTCATAAAATAAAAATTGTGAGCTGGCCAGGTTATGGTACTCGCTAAAGTTGAGCGAGGTATGTATAAATGATTTTTTGCCCAGTAGTAAATTCCATTGTAACGATCCGGTATGATTACCCCATTTGTGTAAATTTCCCGTGTATTTTCCCGTTTGTCTTAGTTGGTCTTCGCCGGTATAAAAGTTGATAAATAATTTGCTGGCAGGGCTTATAATGGCCGACAACTTAATGTGTGTATCATAAAAACTGGATTTTATACCATTTTGCAAAGAATCATAAAATGGGAAAGGGATACTTTTACGTCCAGAAACCATTAAGGCAATTTTATCTTTTACCAAAGGGCCTTCGAGGGTGAGGGCCGCAGCAAGCGGGCTTGCATTTATTTCTCCCTGCCAGCTATTCATATTACCTTGTTTAGTAAATATGTCTAAAACTGATGATAAAGAACCACCCAGCCTTGCCGGGAAATCGCTTTTATAAAACCGCATACTTTTAAGTACTGTAGGGTTTAATATAGAAATAGCGCCTAGCAAATGCGTAGGGTTGTAAACCGGGTTGCCATCCAGCAAAAAAAGATTTTCATCGGTGCCGCCGCCACGTACCTGGAAACCGCTGAAAGAATATGCTGCATTTTGCAAGCCTGGTGATAAATATAAAAACTGCAAGGGATCATCTTCATTCATTAATCCGTTAGAATAGCTTTTTTCATGCAGCACCGTTACAGAGCCTTCTTTTACCGCAGCATCTGTGGCTACCACTACGGTAGATAAAGTGTCGTTTATCATAACCAGCGATATATCTTTTCTTATATTTCCATGGATGTTTAAGAGCAAACTAACTGGCTTAAACCCGCCGTAGGATATTTCCACAAGGTGCTGCCCGGTTGTAAAAGCTAAATTAAAATACCCCTGGTTGTTGGAGGCAACGCCCCTTTGCGTAGCAGGTTCAAAAATAGTTGCACCGGCAAGCGACTCGTTGCTTGCATATTCTTTAATATATCCGTAAAAATTATATTGTTCTTTATTAAAACCGGGCAAAGAAAATATTTCTGCTGAGGGAATGAGTATAATTTTATTGTTGTGTTCCAGCAATTTTATTTTTTGGCCATGCAAAATGGTTTGTAAAACTTCAGCAATAGTTTTTTCCTCGCCGGTTAAGCGCACCATTTTACCTGCATCAAAATTTGCAGACGAATATTCCAGTACAATTCCACTGCTTTTGCTTATTTCCTGCAAATGTTGATTGATGCTTGCATTTTTTGTGCTGGTATGGTAAGGCATTGAAACCAGTTTTTTTTGGGCAAAGGCATTGAAGCCGGCTTGTGTAATTAAAAGTAAAATAAATAAATATCGCATTATAAATAAATGGGCAAAATATTTTTAAATATAACTATCGCTAATTTTTTTAAAAAAGTGAGCCGGTTATTCTGAAATCAATAATTTATTTCCCTGCATTTTTATAGCCAGGCCGGTTAATAATCCCAGTTCTTTTATCACTTGTTCTAATGGCTCATTATTGAAAATTGCCGTTATTTTATGAATACCAAGGTTGCCGGCAATTTCTATTTCTATGTTGTAGTAATTTTTTAAATCTTTGGCTACAATGGTCAAAGCTGTATTATTAAAAGTTAATATCCTTGTACTCCAGGATATGAGATTGCTGGTGTCCACATTTTTTCTTTGTACTTTTTCTTTAACATTAACGGCAGATTCCCCTGCTTTGAGCAAGATGGCCGGTTGGGTTTCTCTTTTAGTTGTATAGCTAACTTCGCCTTCCATTACGGTAACCTGTTCAATGATACCAGTGCTTTGAACTAAAAACAAAGTGCCAATATCTTTAATTAAGCTGTTGGCGGTAATAACTGAAAAAGGGTTTTGGGCATTGTGTACCACGTCAAAAAAAGCTTCACCCTCTAATTTTACCTGCCTGATTTCTTTGCCGAAATTTTCGGGTATGGATAATTTGCCACCTTTTCGTAAACTTATTTTTGTGCCATCTTCCAGTTTAATTTCCAGGTTGGCCTTTTGCGCAAAAGTTTCACGCCATTCAATTTCTTTTGGTTTTAGTAAAAAATAAGCAACTGATATTACCAGCAATAACGAGGCGGCTATGGCCATTGCTCTTTTCCAGGGAAACATTTTTACTACTTTTGTTTCCCTGCCCATGATTTTTGCTTTTACATGTTGCCAGGCCAAATGGGTATCAACGGGAATTAATGCTGCCGAAGAAGTATCTGCCCAAATTTTTTTAATCAGGTCAAATTCTTCGGCATTGGATGGATTGTCAGTTATCCATTGCTCCAGTTGCCGGCTTTCTTCCGGGGTTTGTTCTCCATTTAGGTAACGGAGCATTATTTCCTGTATATGAATATTTTCACCCATATTTAATTTAAAAACGTATTATTAATAAAAACCCCTATGGCTTGAGACAAATTTTTTTCAAAAAAAATAAAACTGAGCATGGCCGCATAAATATTATTTTCTTTTGCAAATGCTTTCATCAGCCGTATGGCTTTGCCCATTTGATTCTCAACAGTTTTTACGGAGATGCCCAGGCTTTCGGCTATTTGCATATAGGTGTGGCCACTAAGCCTGCTCAGTAAAAAAACTTCCCTACATTTTGGCGGCAGCAGCTCCATGGCTTTTGCAATTAACTCCTTTGGCTGGGCAGCTTCTTCATTTTTCTCAAGAAAAATTTTCATTTCATCGGTAGCATCTTCATCTTTTAATTCTTCAAAATAATTTTTTTTGTTTTTTTGAAGCCGTGTGATACAGTTATTGCGTACCGCAGTAAAAAGGTAGTATTTCAATTGGGTAGCACCAATTTCCAACTTTTGTTTTTCCCAAATCTTAATAAATAATTCCTGTACGACATCTTCACTACTTTCTGCATCTTTTAAAAACGTAAATGCATAGCTGCAAAGCTGCTGGTAGTGTTGTTTGAAAAGGGTTTCAAAATTTTTTTCTATTTCTGTTGCTTCCTCCATTGATACGATGAAGTTATTACTTTTTTTTTGGTAAGCTTTTATGAAATACCCTTTTCGAGAGTATTACTTAAAACTGGTTAAGTTTTCAATTTAGCAAAAAGGTAATTACATGCTCAGATAAAAAAATATTTAGTATTAGCGTAGGGGTTTTTGTTTTTGGACAGTTTAAACAAAGAGATGCAATTTTATCCTGAATTATTTTAATCGGTCATTTTAAATAAAAACGATGCAAAAAGAAACCGTTCAAAAACATTTAAGCAACTTAAGCCCAATTTCACTAACGGGGTTGGATACTGTAAAACTTTTAAACCGGGTAGACCGGAAATATATTATTCCTGTTACAAGCTTGTCGCAAATTATTCAGTTGCTTAAGAACAATCAATACTCTGTATTGGAAATAAACGGCTGCAGGGCCTTTAGTTATTTAACCACATATTACGATAATGATGCGTATGCTTTTTTTCACGACCACCACAACCGCCTTTCCAACAGGATTAAAGTAAGGACCAGGTCGTATTTAGAAAGCAACCTGCATTTTTTTGAAGTAAAAGTAAAAACAAAACTGCGAACCAATAAATACAGGGAAGTGCTCCATGCATCCAGTACACAATTATCGGATGCGCAAAGCAATAAAATAAGGGAATTTTATCCCAGGCAACTTACAGGACGGCTGGATACAACTTTAATCAATACGTATAACCGTATTACGCTGGTAAATAAAGATAAAACGGAAAGGTGCACCATAGATGTGAACCTTACATTCACAAACCCTGCATCGCTTCATGAAGAAATTTGCGTAAATGATATTGCCATTATTGAAGTAAAGCAATCGAAAACTTCGGTATTAAATGGCATCATTGCAGCGCTTAGAACTATGAGGATACCGCCCTCCAGCATTAGTAAGTATGTGCTGGGCTTAATACTTACCAGGCCAGAGATAAAGCACAATGCCTTTAAGCCATTGTTACATAAAATCAATAAAATTAAAGCACAGCAATTACAATTTTCTTAATATTTTAAAATACAACAATCATGAAAAAATTATTATTTCTGCTACCTGCTTTCCTTTTTATTAGTATTGCGCCTGCATTTGCCCAGGATACCAACCTTGTGGAAAAAGTAGTTAAAGATTTTAACCTCGGAGAAATGGGCATACGCTTTTTAATTAACCTGGTTGCAATATTCATCATGGTGCGCCTTGTTTATTTTGCAAAGCATAAAAACCGGGACTTTATGTTTACTCTTATATTGTTTAACTGTGTAAATTTTCTCATTTGCTTTTTACTGAGCGGCGCAAACCTGGGTATTGGCTTTGCTTTTGGCCTGTTTGCCATTTTCTCCATTATGCGTTACCGAACCGTAACGGTGCCGGTAAAAGAAATGGGTTACCTGTTTATTTGCATTGCCATGGGCTTAATTAATTCGCTGGCAACAACACAGGATAACTATATGGTATTGATACTTGCTAATGTATTTATTTTAATTCTGCCCCTGTTGATGGATCGCACCGCAAGCGCTTTAAATAATAATAATAATATGCTTATACAGGACATTATTTATGAACGTATTGACTTGATTAAGCCCGAAATGAGGGAAGTGATGATTGCAGACCTGCGTAATCGTACAGGATTGAATATTCAAAAAATAGAGGTTGTAAGTATAGACCTGATGCAGGATATAGCGATGCTAAAAGCGCATTCCTGCAACTCGGTTACCTTACTTAACGAGCAATTGAAAAATTCAGAAATGACTGAAGCAACAGTTGAAAAAACCTACAAATACGCAAATGCAGATGGAAGCGCAGTACTCTCCGGAATTGCCCTTGTATAACTACTTTAAAAATAAATAACCACTTGCCCAAATATGCTTTGCTTTTATAGGTAAAGCATATTTGAGCAGATAAAAACTATTATCATGAAGTATTTAAAAATATTTTTTCTTTTTTTGTTATCCGTATTGTTTATTATAAAAAGCAAGGCCCAGTTGTTTGACGAATGGGAAGCCAGGCCCAATATTGCTTTAAAGTATAAGTTTAACAAACAATGGTCTGTAACCGGTACCTATTACCATTATTTGGAAAATAATTTTAAGCAATATAATAAGTCGGTGATGAGTGTAGATGCAGGCTTTAAAATTAACAGCTGGTTAAAAGCAGGCATTGATTACCGATATGGATTTAATTCCAGGAAGCATTATCATGATATCCGCTATTCCATCGCATTTGACTTTAAGCTTTCGCCCAGGTGGAAGGTTGCTTACCGGCCTATGATGCAGCAGGAGTTTGTTTCCCTTAAAAAAGAGCACCTGGTAAAAAATCCTATTGAGTATTTTTTGCGTAACAGGCTTACCCTAAGTTATGATGCAACAAGTAATTTGGAGCTTTATGTATTTACCGAAAATTATTTGGAAATAGAAGAAGGAAATATGGGCTTTTACCGGCAAAAAAGCGCCCTGGGTAGCGATTATAAATTAAATGGTCGCAATAAAATAGGCTTTCGGTTTGAAGTAATCAATAAAAAGAATGGCAAAATGGTAGCCAGGCCAAACCTAAGTTACACGTACAGCCTGGGTTATGGTAAAAAAATAAATTAGCTGGCAGATTTTTTTTAATTCAATTGCTTTTCAATTCTCCTGTCGGGGATTATCCAAATTAAGGCAACTATGGAATAGCCAATAAAACCCAATAAGGGCGAATAAAGTGAAAAGACAATTGCAAAAATATAAAGGGCAGTAGAAGCATATTCTTTGGTTTTATTTTCCAAAGCTTTGCCAATAATTGAATCTTTTCCTTCATGCTTTATGGCAATTTTTTCCAGTATAGTATAGGTAATGGCACAGAGCAAGAGGTTTATGCCGTATAAAAATACCGGAGTTTTTTCGCCAGGATTTGTGCCCATCCATTCGGTGGTAAACGGCAAAAGAGAAAGGCAAAACAACAAGAGTAAATTTGCCCATAGAATTTTTCCATTTACTTTTTCAATTGCCTGAAATAAATGATGATGGTTGTTCCAGTAAATACCCACATATGCATAGCTGAGCAAATAAGAAATAAAAGAAGGGAGCACTTCCTTTAGTGAGGCAAAATTTGCTCCTTTTGGAACCTTCATGCCCAAAACCATTATGGTAATAATAATGGCCAATACGCCATCACTAAATGCTTCCAGCCTGTTTGATTTCAAAATGGTATATTTTTGTTTCTTTAATTATATGCCTGGTTCATTCGTTTGTTCCTGCATATTTCTTTTTACTTTTAAATATTCAGCAAAGCCCAGTATATCCCAAAAAATATTACCGGTAACTTTTCCTGTTTTAATGAATGAATATATTACTCTAAACGGCATAGCCAAAATATAATAATAATTCCTCCGGATACCACAGGCCAATACGGTACAATTGTTTTTTTCAAAAACCTTTTTCAGTTCATTAACGGAGTATAGCCTTACATGGGTTGGGTCGTCTTTAAAATTAAGGGTACCGTACATAGAAGGCAATGTGGTACTTTTTTTTCCGGGATATTCAATATAAAAATACCCGCCAGGTTTTAATTTTTTTACCAAAAGCGGCAATACCTCTTCTCCATTGTGTAAATGCTCAATTACATGCGCCATCATAATGGCATCAAAAAAATTATTGGGTATGGCTGAATAGTCCAATAAGGTAAGGTCAAGTTCATAAAACTTTTCCATTTTATTAAAATCTGTTTCGCTATTGGAATAACTTTTGCTTATGTCAAGCCCATAATATTTGCAATTGGGGAACAGGGCTTTTGTACGGGATGCAGAATTATTGCCTGCACCTACATCAAGAAGGTTAAAGGCTGTATTAGCAAAATATTTATGTAAAAAGCGAAATTTTAAATTGATTTGTTTTTTTAAGAAGTTCAACATATTAATTGCTGAGATTTTGTGCTTTAAGGTAGGGATAATAAAGTTTGATAGAAAATGGCATTTTTTCAGCTCCTTAAAATTTTCTCCATTTTTCTTCCTTTTGCCAGTTCATCCACCAGCTTATCCAGGTATCGGGCTTTTTGGGTTAAGGGGTTTTTTATTTCTTCTATGCGGTAGCCGCAAATAAGGCCGGTAATTAAATGTGCATTGGGGTTTAAGGTTGCATGTGCAAAGAAGGTTTCAAAGGTTACTTTCTCTTTTATGAGATGCTCCAGCTTCTTTTTAGTAAAACCGGTGAGCCATTCAATTACCTGCTCCAATTCTTTAAGGGTTCTGCCCTTGCTTTCTATTTTGGAAATATAAAACGGATATACCGTTGCAAAAATCATTTGGGCAATACGTACATCATGGTTTAATGCGGCACTCATGGTTTTATGTTTATAGATATTGAGCATTATTTCAGGCGAATTAATTTTCCTTTTCTTTTAATTATATTTTTATAATCCCATTGTATGGTTTTTGCTTTACCGAGCCAGCGTTTAAGGTCTGATTTATTTACTGCATCAATGGATGGGTAAAATAGCGAGGCATCTTTAAATTTTTCTCCTCTCACATTTAATTTTTCTTCGTTAAAGCCAGCGCCGCTCCAAAACATCAGCCTTATGCCGACTTTTTGATTACTGTAGCCTGCAATAGGGTTGCCCTCCAGAAACCACACCGGGTGGCCATGCCATATTTTGTTTTCGGCGCCAGGCAATTTTTTTGAAATTTCCATAGCCAAAAGCTTACAGATGGCTTTGCCGGTTGCCTGTTTGTTGTTATAAGCCAAAATTGCTTTACCAATGACAGCAGGTTTTTTAACAAAATTTGATTTATCCTTTGCTGCATCTTCATTAACACGGTATTTCACAATTTTTTTAATGAGCAAAAAGGGTAAAGGCCGTGCCAGTGGAAACTGAATAGCGCCTTTGGAGGTTTTGTATTGTTCTAAATCTTTTTTAAAAATAAGGATGGGGTTTGGCGTAGGGTAAAACCCAATATGTTCTTTGCAAACCGCATAATATACCAGCATTTTATTTTGCTTAAACGCAGGCATGCCATAGCTGATGGTTTCTGTTGCCCCTGGCGCTGCTTGCATTATTGCTTTGCGGAGTAGCTGCAATATGGCCTGAATATTTTTGGAAAATTGTGCATGGTAGGCATCAATATCTCTCCATTTTAAAGCAGATTTGTTCATATAAACTTGTTATAAATTCTCTGGGTACTTATTGGCTCTTAATAAAAGTACACTTAAATTTAAATAGAACATGTTTTCCTTTGGGCATAATTTAGTTATAGCTTGGGGTAGTTTATATTTATACGTTGTAAATAACCAGTGATGCACAAAAAAGTAAATAATTGAACTGCAACCTAAAAACAATAATTAGTAACAAATCCAATGGTTACTTTGGCTTAGGAATATTATTTATTGCTTCCGGGCCATATTGCATGCTGTATATCACCACAGCTATCGCTACTAATACCAATAACAAAATATAAGCTAATAGTACAAGGCCAAGAATAACTAACACCTTTAAATATACGGCTTTTACAGGCTTATCTTTATAAAATTCTTTAAAAAACAAGCCCAAAATAACAGGAACCAGTAAAATTGAATATTGGGCAATTGCCAGCATTATTGCCGGAGCGCTATGCCTGAAAATATACATTGCCGGGTAAATAATAATTATACTGATGAGTGTGTAGTACGACAAAATGTAAGCGTTCATTACAATATGCTCATAATAATTATGGCCCCATTTTTTAAATGCAATTTTGGTAGTGAGCGCAAAAAAAGGAATGAGGGAGAGCATGATTAAAGTAGTATAGCTTGAAAAAAATGCCAAAATATCGGCTGTAGCCTTTGCGCCTATGTTTCTTTCTTTGTAAAATGCGGCCATTATTTCTGTAAAACCCAAAACTTTGTACGTTATAAAAGTGGCAATACCACTTAATACAAAAGCAAGTAAAATGGGTTTGTAATGGTTTACCCTGTTGCCTTCTACAAATTCCCTTGCCGTTTTACCAGGGTTTTTGAGGATACTTTTTATGGAATAAAAAAGGCCTTTATTGGTATGCAGTACGCTGTATTGTATTTCATCCCAAATATATTTTTTGTCAATTCTTTTGTATTTTTTTTGGCCACAGTGGCTACAAAAATTTCCGGCAATTGGTTCGTTACAGTTTTTACAGTTTTCGGCCATAGTTTTTATTTCAGGTTATTGGATTGTATTTTACCTAATTAAAAGTAATGAAAAAATGTTGCAACATTTAGATGGCTGTACTTTGAATTTTTGAATAATTTGATTCCGCAATATATTTTATAATTGTGCTTCATGCCACCCATAATCATAAAGGGTAAACTTAATTTGTTCCTTTTAGCTCTTCGGTAAAAAATTTGTTCCACTTGGCTTGCTGCACTTTGTTTTTTGAATGATCGGTTTCTTTGTCGTAATTTAAAGTAAGTTCACTGTATTTATTTGTGGTGCTTTTAAATAGGTTACTTAGTAATTGCGAAAAGTTAGATTTAGTGAATTTTGTTTGTTTAAATTTTTCCATAATTTCCCTTATACACAATATCCCAATATTAAAATGCCCTTGTTCATGTACCAATAGTTCATCACTAACCTCATCTTTTATCGCCCAGCTTTTTTTAGGATCTAGTTCCAATATCACTTCATACCCATTAATAATTGCAGTGTCACCTACAAATGAAATGCCTTCAATTTTTGTTTTGTACCTGAAAGAAGTAAAAGCTTTAAAGGGTGTGCTTTTGTCTGCTTTACCGGTAAAATCGTCCCAGGTTAATTTTCCATTTGATTCTTGCCCGTTTACTATAATCTTTTGGCTAAATAAATTCAGGCTGATTAAAAGAGTAAAAAACTGAATTAATATTTTGCTGCTTTTCAAATTATTGAATTTAGTAAATGTGCAAACTTGTGATAACCGATGCAATATTAGTAAAAAATCTATAGGATTATAAGCTGGTAATTTTTTTCTTTGTTGCCAGTATAGAAAAAACCATTGGTATTTTATTTCCTAAATGTTCAATCCGGAATTTTTTAGGCTCAAATTCTATGGTTTTATTGAAGCAGTTGTAGGGCGAATAATCATATTCATCAAACGCATTTATTTCAAGGCCGTTGTTGATTAAGCTATTCAGTACTTCACTTGTGCCGTGGTTCCAGTTTACATATTCCAGTTTTATATTGGCATTTTTATCGGCATAAGTGCCGCTTTCTGTTTCTGTAATGGCGCCTGAATTAAAATAACGGTAATCAATTTTTTCAAAATTATCGTCAAACATCCAAACTATCGGATGAAATTCTACAAAAACAAATTGTCCGCCCGGTTTTAGGTATTGCGATATAATATTTGCCCATTTGCCTAAATGGGGCAGCCAGCCAATAGTGCCATAGCTTGTAAATACAATATCAAATTGCTGGTTTAAAAACTTGGGTAAATCATAAATATTGCAGCAAATAAAATTTGTGTTTTCATTAGTTTCTTTTGCAATTTGCCGGGCGGCTTCTATGGCTTTGTCCGATAAATCTACGCCGGTAACCTTGGCGCCAAGCCTGCTGAGGGAAATACTGTCCTGCCCAAAATGGCATTGTAAATGAAGTATTGATTTGCCCTCAATATTGCCCAGTAAGTTTAGTTCAATATCATTTAATGAAGTTTGGCCATTTAAAAAGTTTTCCTGGTCGTAAAACTCCGATTTTAAATGTACAGCAGTCTTTTTATTCCAGGATTTTTTGTTGATCTCAATATAATTGGGGTTATTGCTCATTGTTTGCTTTCTATTTTTCTTTTGAGTTTTTTTGCCATTTTTATAGAATGGTTTAAAGAGTTAATATTGTTCCAATCACTATGAGAAATTATTATATAATTAGGGTTTCGGTACTTTTTCTTTACTCTTTTTAATGTAGATTCATATTCGGCCTTATTTGCATCTCCCAAAAATCCCAAATTTTCGGCATCGGCGCCTTTTATTAAACAACCGCCGTACAAAATTTTTTCCCGGGCAAACCATAGTACAATATTATCTGCCGTATGTGCCTGGCCGGGATAATATGTTTCAAAAGTATAATTCCCAACATTGAAAACGGTATCTTTTGTCATTAAAAATTCTGCCCTTGGCTTTCCGTTCTTTTTGCTCCATTCGTCGGTAAGTTCTGTAGTGTAAGTTTTAATACCCAGTTGCCGGTAGTATTCCAGCCCTGCAGTTTTATCGCTATGCCAATGGGTAGCAATACACAGGGTTACAGGCTGTTTGTGTTTATATTGAATGCTGTCTAAAAGTGGTTGAAACTGCGTGGTATCCCAGGGTGAGTCAAACAGTACAATACCATTATTAGTAACGAGGTACATGCCATTAGCCGGCACAGGGTTGCCTTCGTAAATATTGTAGGTTGTGTAAATATAAAAATCACCGGTAAGTGGCGAAATTTTAAGCTTTTGTGCAGTTGGTTGCCCAATTATTTTTATAAAAGGGAGAAAAAAACAGGTGATGAGAAAAATTATACGCAATTCAGATATGGTTTGATTGGTAAAAGTATGCTTTTTAAGAAAATTATTTATTGGATGCTTCGTTTTGCATCAAAGTATATAAAATGCAATGGGTTGCTATTTAAAATATGGATTTACCGGGTAAGTTTTGTAATTACAAAATTAGTAGTACAACAGGGCCGGGCCCTGTTTGAAGGGTTGTTTTCACATTGCCACTTAGCATTACGTTCAGGTAGGTACCTGAAATTCCACCGGCAAATTGCAAGGGTTTATCTTAGTGTCAATAGCACTTTGTTCTACTATATAAAAGGCACCGCCGGGAAGTTGTTTTATTGTTGCCGGCTTATTGTTTATTTGCCAGTACGTAGTTGCGTTTGGAAAACAATCCGTAACCGGCTTATCTGCTTTTTTACAGGAATAAAGTATGTTTAAGAAGAGTGCAATAGTTATAAAAAAAATATAGGCTCTTTTCTACATGAGTAGTTTTCGTTTTTTAAAGGACAGCTGTATTTAGGGGCTCGTAGCTTTAGGAAGCAGGATATTTTGCAGGCAACATTTAAGAATGGTAAAAAGGCTGGGAGATTATTTCTGCCAAAAATAATGTACTCGTTTACTGTTTCTGAAAACAAAGTGTGTTTTTTGTGGTCCTGATATTGAGTTTTTCGCAGTTTTCAAAGTAATAACCCTGTGCACTACATATATTATCTACAAATTCTTTTCCCCAGGCTGTTTCCATAACTTTTGTAATGTTTAGAGCCGGAATTGATAATTCCTGGTTTTGTCCAATAAAATAAGTAGTTACCCAAATATCGTTGGTAGGAGTGTTGCCAATAAATGTGCCTTCGGTAGCGCTTGAAGCAGTAAATATTATAGCAACATCGCCGGGTATTGAATCCGGTTTAATAAAAGCAAAACCGGAGATGTTATCGGTTACCTTTATCATTCTCCATTTACCCTCAAAAGAAGTGGGAGCAGGGCCGCAATTGTCGTGTTTTGTACAGGAAAGTTGAAACAAGGCTATTACAGAAATAAAAATAAATATTTGTTTCATAAAATTTTATTTAATTACGATATATACTTTGCCGGAAAGATGGCTAATACCCACGGTACAAATTTGAGATTCGGTAAACTGCAAATGTCCACAAAATTTCCTACACACCACATTTTTTTCAAATTTTTTTCATGGCTCTTATTAAGTGATTCCATGCATATTGTATCGCTTTTTGCTGCACAGGCTGCGTTTTATATCACAAAAAAAATAAAATATTCACTTAAATATTACATTTTTGTTTTGAACCCATTATTTTTGCCGCAATGAAGTTAAACGCTTTTGCCTTGATGCTTATATTTATGTCGTTTGTAACATTACCTTCTATATTAAGTAATGTGTGCAAAGATGTGGATATGTCCAGTGTTTTCAACTTTGCCGAAGAAAAAGAAGAGAAGCATAAAAGCGGTGCCGAGCAAAATGGCGAGTTTGCCTCTTCCTTCTATAATATCGAGTTTTATAACCAGGAGATAGGATTTATAACTGCCAATTTTTTGTTCTGGTATAAAAATTCCAGTCTCGAAATCTTCCTGCCGCCACCCAACCAGCATCTAGTGTAGGCTACACAGTTTTTATTGCTGTGCTGCATTTGGATTGATTTCTTTCAATCCTTACTTGCTATGTATTAACGATACATGCAGTGCAAAATTTTTTTACAACTTTTTTAATCTTTATGACAAAAAATAAAATTTTTGCCCACCTGAAGTTTGATTTTTCTTCTGGTTTAGTGGTGTTTTTAATTGCGCTTCCTTTATGCCTGGGTATTGCTATGGCTTCGGGTGCGCCATTATTTTCGGGAATTATTTCGGGTATAATTGGTGGCTTGGTTGTAGGCAGTATTTCTAATTCACCTATTAGTGTTTCCGGCCCGGCTGCGGGCTTGTCGGCTATTGTGCTTGCAGCAATTGCCTCGCTGGGTTCTTTTGAAGTTTTTTTAACTGCGGTGTTCCTTGCAGGTTTATTGCAGCTTGTGCTGGGCTTTTTAAAGGCTGGTGCAATCTCCAATTATTTTCCCAATAATGTTATTGAGGGTATGCTTGCCGGCATTGGCATTATTATTTTCTTAAAGCAAATACCCAAAGCGTTAGGCTCGGATATTGAAGTGGGCAGCGGCTTTGATATATTTATAGATTTAGCAAAATCATTTACACAAATTCAGCCGGGTGTTATTGTAATTGCAGCTGTATCGCTTGGCATACTTATTCTTTGGGAAAAAATAAATTTTCTAAAAAAATTAAAATTGTTCCCGGCAGCATTGTTTGCCGTAATTGCTGGAACGGCATTAAACGAATTGTTTAAGGCCACAGGCAGTTCGCTGGCTATTGTATCTGGCAATTACCTGGTTAATTTACCTGAGGTTTCCAGTTTTGCAGCGTTAGGAAATATTTTTATACTGCCATCATTTTTTGATTTTTCAAATGGGTTTTCTAATTCTGGCTTAATGAATAAAGAAGTATGGACCGTGGCTTTTACCATTGCCATAGTGGCTTCGGTGGAAACCCTGTTATGTATTGAAGCATCGGACAGGCTTGATCCTCAAAAAAGACTTACCGATACCAACCTGGAACTTAAAGCGCAGGGCGCAGGAAATATTGTGAGTTCAATACTCGGTGGGTTGCCCATTACTTCAGTAGCGGTTCGATCTTCTGCCAATGCCAATGCAGGCGCAAAATCAAAATTATCCACTATTACACATGGAGCCTTATTATTACTAAGTGTACTTTCTGTCCCTTTTTTATTAAATAAAATTCCGCTGGCTTCGCTGGCCGCTATACTTATTGTTATTGGCTATAAATTGGCCAAACCTGCAGTGTTTAAACATTTTTACCATAGGGGTAAATACCAGTTTATTCCATTTATCATTACGGTAGTTGCCGTTGTGTTTAAAGATTTATTAATTGCTGTGGCACTGGGCATGGTAATTAGTATTTTTTCTATTCTTAGAGGAAATATGAAAAGGGCTTATTATTTCCGCAAAGAAGAATATGAAGATGGGGATATTATCCATATTCACCTGGCGCAGGAAGTATCTTTTTTAAATAAAGCGGCCATACTCTTTACGCTGGATGCAATACCGGAAAATTCCAAAGTAATCGTCAATGCTTCCGATACCGTTTATATAGCCCACGATATTTTAGACAGTTTAAGGGAATATAAAACCATAAGAGCGCCACTAAAAAATGTAGATGTAACTCTCCTGGGTTTTAAAGAAGAATACAACCTGGAAAATACCAATACCGATATACGCCAGGTTTCCTTTGAACATGCTTTGCTCATGAAACACCGAAACCGGATGAAAACATCCAGCCAGGTAATTGACGAAATGAAATCAATAGGCTTTGAATAAAACAGAAATAAAAATAAATGACTCTGTTTTTTTGGATAACCAGCAATATTTTTTTGTAAACTATAAATTAATAAATTATGCCTGATTTTTATAACAATATTATTGAAAACAACAGAAAATGGGTGGAAGCCAACCTGGCCAGCGACCCCGATTTTTTTAACCACTTAAAAGATGCGCAAAGCCCGCCGTTATTATGGATTGGCTGCTCTGACAGCCGGGTGCCCGCCAATGAAATTATTGGCGCACAGCCTGGTGAAGTTTTTGTGCACAGGAATATTGCCAATATGGTGATACATACCGATATGAACATGCTGAGTGTATTGGATTACTCCGTAAATGTGTTAAAAGTAAAACACATTATTGTATGCGGCCATTATGGCTGCGGTGGCGTAAAAGCTGCAATGGGTAATACACCTGTAGGCATTATTGATAACTGGATACGGCATATAAAAGACAGTTATCGCTTTCGTAAAAATGAAATTGAATCCATAACCGATGAAAAAGAAAAATTTGACCGCTTTGTGGAATGGAATACCAAGCAGCAGGTACTTAATTTGGCCGTAACTTCTATTGTACAGCAGGCATGGAGCAAAGGGCAGGCATTGGCCATACACGGCTGGGTTTACGGCCTCGATACCGGGTTAATAAAAGATTTAAATGTAACCTTTAGTTCGCATGACGATATAAGGAACAACAGCGTGTATAAATTAGATTTTGAGTAAAGTAAGAACCATTCCTGAATAGAAATACGTAGCCTTTGGTTGCGTATTTCTATTTGCTGCGAAAGAATTATTATTTGTTGAAAAAAATATAAACAATGCCAGCTTTTCCCAATTTTATTACAAGTCAGCTTTCGCTTTTTCTTTTATAATAGCATTATTGATACGGTCAAAATATATTAATGTAACAAAACAATTAATCATGTTGTCATGGTCAATTGATAATTGGATTTCACCCTTATCAATATTCCAGGTTGAAGAATATTTGCAATTGTCAAACTTAACTTCATACATTCTTCTTCCATCATCATGTGGCTGAGTAAAAGAGTCAAAAGTTTCTGTTTCTTCGGATGGCCGGCCATATTTTTCAATTAACATCTTTTTTAAATCAAAATAATTGCCTGAAAGTGTTGACCAGGTTTCTCTATTAGAAAAAATTACAGCAATTTTATACACTAAATCTTTTTGTTTTAATGTAGCAACAGCAATAATGCATTCTTTATAGCCTGCAAAGTCCCCAGTTAGCATGGCTATGCCATCTTCAGATTTTAAAATCCTAAACCCGTTTAGTTTCATTTTGTAAACATATTCTGCAAGGGTTCCGTTAATTGGCACTCCTTTAAAATTAAGGTGCTCGGGTGGCTGGCTGTAGGCAAACAAATGACAAGCAAATAGAAATACAATTGCTATAAAAAATTTTGTTTTCATAATAAATGTTTTATGGAAATATGTACATAAAGTGAGTAAAAAAGATTTACTAAATGGTGGAAGCATCCTTATTGCTAAAAATATGCAACATTTGTAAAATCTCAAAAAATAAATTTATTTGAATCTCTGCTTTTTTACTCCTAATGCTAAGGAGTGTAAAGTTTGGCGTAGTAATCGTTTATTGTTTATTTACTATTTCTTCCATTCGTTTTGTGGTTATCCTTAAAGCCAAAGCCTGGGAATCGGAGCGTAAATAATAAAATTTACCGTTCGGCATAATAAATATTGAATTACCGCAATGGCAACATTCGTTGAATAAAAGTGCAAAAAGAAACCTGCTGCTATCAATGATAATATGGTGGTTTCACTTTATAATTTTGTTTACGTTTTCACCTGGTGCTCTAATGTTAAAATAACTGATATTCTTTCTTGTTTTAACATTGTTTTCTGCTCCAGCATTTATTCTTTTTATTCCAGCTAAGATGGTATGTTTGCTGTTCTGGTCAAATATTCTATCAACAATAACTACTGTTATAATTGCATTTAATAATTATTGTGTCACTTAGTGTATTGCTTATTATTGAAAGGAATGTTTTTAATTTGGCCAGTGTAGTATCATTTAAATTGCCGGATGAAATATTATTCTTATTACTACAACCGTTTGTAATATTTGTAACACTACAGCTTTCAATAATAGAAAAGGGTATAAATAAGAGAAGAAAATTTGAAAAGAATATTCTCATTAAATTCCCCGTGGGTTATTTTTAAAATGCCTGCTTTAAAATAGAATAAGCATAAGGATACTGCAGGTTATTTTATAGCCACATATTTCAGCCTTATTACTCCTTCATCCACCGGCTGATCTATAATTAAAGTGGTTGCAGTTAACTCACTAACAAAATTTACCTGCATTGTGCTGATGCAGTTGCTGTTTATATAAAGCGAATCAGTTTGATATTGAAAATTTCCGGTACAAACACGGTAATCCCCGTTTTTATCTTCTTTTTGTATAAACTGACCGTTGTTTTTAAATTCACGGGTATGGGAATTGTCTGTAGTAATTTTTGTCCAGGTAAAATTACCGCCGTTAAAATAGCCATCATATACCTCTTTGTACTGCCATTTTCCATAAATGCCATTATTTTTAATAACATTTTCTTTATTACAAGATGTACAAACAGCCAGTAAAACTAATGTGGACAGTAAAAAAATTATTTTCATAATAGTAGGGTTTTAGTAAAAAAGAGATGACAACAATAGCTTGTTTTTTGCTGCATTAAATGCCTGGTAATTTTAAATACCTCAGTAAAAGTATGAATATTTTAACTTAAATATTTATTCTGCCTGCATTAAAAAGTTAATAATATTGCACTCCATTCTATAATCTGCCGGGATGTTTCCTTGAAAAAGTAGCAAATTGTTCCCGCCTGAAAGCATTGCCAGCTCTGCTAAAAATGTATTGGATATATTGGCAACAGCAGTATAGAGGTGAGGCGAAATATCTTTTAATATTTTTTCAAAAAGGAGATAGTATTTTTTTAGATCTTCAATATGAGTTACCGGCTATAAAAACAAGTGTACTTCATTAAATAGTATTGCATAAACATCTGGGTAAAACGTAAATTTTTTGGAAGAAAAGCAGGGATGATAAATATGCTTTGGGTTGAACAAAATTTTGGTTACTGTCAATGTTTTTTTCATAAAAAAGTACAGCAATTTTTACTGTTATAGTGAAGTATCAAACAATTTTTAACCTATTATTAATCAAGTGGGTAATTATTTTTGCCCTTGAGTATTAAGCAATTTCCAAAATCCACTGCATTTTTGAAGGTTTTTAATAAAAGCAGCTTCACTGTTATTATACTGTAGCATGAACACGTTTGCCAGATCTTTTTTCTCTTTTAACGAAAGGCTGTTATTTTTATCTGCCAAAAGGTATAGTAGGGAAAGGGTTTCGTTTTTTGCGGTAAGTTGAAATTGCGTTTTTAGTTTTTGATATCCATTTTGGATTGCTGCTTTGCGGTTGCTATTAAAATGCTTATTGATATAATTGCTTATAAGAGTGCTAATTTCCGGGGCAAAAAATGCCGGAGTATTATTTTTATTTAGGTGAAGTGAAACCGGGCCAGCAGTAAATTTTTTTAGAATATTTACAGGAGTGCGGTATTTTTTGTCTGTATTGATCTTTTTCCATTCTGTTTTTGAAAGTACATTTATATCAGTTTGCACAGGCCTGAAACCAAGACGATAATAAAACCAAAAGGCACCACTCTTTAAACCTTCCGGGTTTCCTTTGCCAAACTGGTAGGGATTTACATAAAAGTAACTTACTTTAAAATTTTGATGATACAGGCGAAGTACCTGGCAAAACATCCATGCCGATTCGCCCTTGCGAAATGCAGGATATATATTTACCCCAATTTTACAACTAGTGCCCAATATCCAACCGCCGCCATAAGAAACCGGAATACCATTTTTAAACGCCATATAACCAATATAACTTTCAAGAGAAAGCCTCCTGTCTTTTTTCAAATACACTAATGCAATGCTAAAGCCACGGCCCATGTTAAACAATTGTACGGCCTGCTCATCTGCAAAAGTAACCGGGTCGGTTTCCCGGCTTAAGAGCGCCAGTGAAGTTTTTAGTGTATCACAAAGTTGCCCTTTTTGCTCTGTTGTAAGTTTAACCGGGAGATTTATTTTTTTATTGAGTACCCATTTAGTATTAATTTGGTTTATAGATTTTTTCTGATAATAAATATTTTCGGTGCTAAACTTTAAGAATGTTCGGCTGTATTGAGGATTAGTTATTTTCCATTGTACAAAAACCTGTAGCTGCCTGAACATTTCTTCCTTAATGTTTAAGGGCAAATTACTTTCATCAATAGCCCTCAATAGCCAGTTTAATTGTGCCTGCTTGTTTTTGATTGCTGATATTGTGGCAATTCTTTGCCCCAGTTTCATTTCATCCTGTGTGGTTTTTTCAAACTCTGCAAAAGGGCAGATGAGTTGAAGTATATTTCTTACTGTATCTGCGTCTGCAAATGAGGAGTGCAAGCTTACTGCTTGTGTAAATTTTTGGCTTAACCATTTTGTAAGGCTAAAGCTATAGCTGCAAATTAGTTCTGTATTTATTATTCCATCGCCACTAAGCACATTATATAAGGCCGGGCTTGATTGCTTTACAGCTAAAGCAACCCTTTTTAACTCTTTGTTTACTGCACTGTGTATTTTTGGGCTATAAGGAAATGCGCTCAAAAACAATAGCTGCTCATGATATTCTTTTATAAATAGCGGCCGTGTTAATAGTATTTGGGATAACAGCTCCAACACCCTTAGTAAAGTTGAAGGATCAGGCGCTTGTTTTAATTGCAATAGTAGTTTTATGCCGGTTAGTTTTTTCATAGTACAATGTTACAAAGCGTAGCAATGTTCGGGCATGATTATTGTCAGTAGAAATAGCGCTTTAATAATGGCTCGTTGTACTTTATTTTCTATTTACTATTTTGTTTGCAAACCATATATACATTGCTGCAATTAGGTAAAAGAATAGGGCCATGCCCAAACAGTTAATGGTTACTTTCTTTAAACCCAAACCGGGTACATCTAAAAATGGATAAGGATAAAAGTTTGAATAGTGGCCACGAATTAATACAAATGCCAGGTAAAGTAGGGGAAAAACCAGCCAGTATTTGATTTGGCTGTAAGGTAATTTGTTTGTTTTAATATGGAGGAACCAAAAAATGATTACCAATAGCGGGTTTAGTGAATGGAGCGTTTCATCTGCTACTTTTTGCATTCCTGCCGGGTTCCAGGTTTGCCTTAATAAGAATTGATAAACTAACCCAACAATGGTAATGTACACGGTAATAGCAGATAATGTTCCAAAACTGAATTGAATATTTTCTTTATGTATTAAAAAATCGTAAGTTAGATAAGTAAAATATACTGCCACAATGGTATTGGATAAAATAGTAAAATAACTAAAGAACCGGATAGAAGTTTCAAAAACCGAATGTGTGCTATTTGCAAGCATTAAATAATATTGTGTAACTACTGCCAGCAAAGAAAAAAGTGCAATACAAAGCATTAATCCTTTCTTCATTGTTTATTGAATATTAGTTGGCTTTTGCAAAAAAGATTAATACATTGTATGACTTGTAAAAATAAATTACTGAACATTCGTAGTATTCAATTTGCCATTATTATAGATGAACCCATATTATATTGCAAGATAAAGAATAGCAGTTTCAATGATTGTTTTTTCAATGATGATGGCTTACCGTTGCTAAAATATGGTGTTACCAAAATAAGAAAAAAGGACAAAAAAATTGCAAACCCATTTTAAATACATGAAGTTAATTATTTCAATAACGGGAAATGCTTTCCTGTTTTTGTAAAGTTTATATAAATTCAGGATTGGAAGAAAATAGAGAAACAATTAATTTTTGAAATAATCACTTGCCTGTATCAGTTGCTTTTTACAAATTTTAAGGTTAATATCCTTGGGATTGGTGCTTCGGGGCCATCAAAAAATTCATTTACCTCAATCAGCGGCAATAAATATTTTTTTGCACTATTTGTAAATTCAGAAATATGATGGGTGTAACAATTTATGTCCAGTTCAACTTTTTCATTTTTAAATTTAGCTTTGGAGCCTGTGTATTGTTTAAAAGGATGAAGCTCGCCAATGTAGAGCGTTCCGCCGGGTTTTAGCCGCTCTGAAATAAGTCTCATAATTCTGTTAATGTTTTCTATATGCTCTAATACCAAGCTGCAAACAATGAGGTCGAACTGCTCATGCGTAAAATCCCAGTCAGCATTTATATCGGTTTTAATAAATTGTACATTTTGGTTGCTCCCTTTGTTTCTTGCAACAGCCAGCATTTCTTCAGATAAATCAACAGCCAGTATTTTTTTACCTTTGGTTTTGAGCCACTCCGTATTTTTACCGGTGCCGCAGCCTATTTCAAGGCAATTTTCAAATTGAATTTTTCCCAGCATTTCCCTTAGTGCTATTGCTTCAAGGTCTCTTGTTTTATTTTCATTGCTGTCGTATTGTTCCGACCATTGGTTATATGCTCCTTCTACACTCATGGTTTTGTTTTTGTTGTTGGGATTATTTCCTTTAAAATTTCATTGGCATTTTTGTCATAGTACGTACAGGTCATTTTATCTATAGAAACCATCCATTTTTCTACGCCATATTTTGCACTGTCCATGCAAAATGTTTGAAAATCGGTTTTACCCTGCTGATGCGCTTTGAGCCGGGTTATAAATTGTCCGGCATTTGCAGCAGTACATACGGTTAATAGTTTATACAATCCCGGGGAAGAAATTTTGTAGCCATTCAATCCGTAATAATCCGTATGTCCATCTGTTACAAATGTTTCATACTGCGTTATGCCCAGGCTTTTTAAATTCTGTATAAAGTCAGGAAAGTCTACTCCCGATTTTACTTTACTGTGTATTGCTTTTATTTGATCTAAAGTGAACAATATATTGCTGTTTGCTGAATTATTTGATAGCATTGCATTTAAAAAATCACTCCGGTTCCAGCATAATAGGTTCTCCTATTGGGTGCTTTGCCTTATACCTAAAACCCAATAACCGGGCAATGGTTTGTGCAAATTGTTTTTGATACAATTGCATGGAGGTTTTTATTTCGCCCTTGGCTTTTATGCCTGGGCCCATTACAGCAAACCATATTTCATTGCTGCCAGCAATTTCATTGTTATGGCTGGTCCATTCTGACTTTTTTTTATCACCACGGCCATGATCTACCGTAATCAATAAGGCTGTTTTGTTTTTATATTGCGGATCGGTTTGTACAAACTCCCAAATTTTTTTTATCCATGCATCCACCTGCTTCGCAGCATCAAGGTAAAAACGGTATTGGCCTGCATGCGCCCATTCATCGGTTTCGCCGTAGGCAATATATAATACCCTGGGTTTATTTTTTTTTAGGTATTCCATTGCACCATATTGTGTAAAAACATCCAGGCATTCTTCTTTATGCCAGGGTTTGTAAGCATCCTGCATCATGGCATTTATGAGTTGTTCATTTTTTGTGGAGTTTTTTCCACCTAATGCATCGTAAGCAGAAAATACCGGAATGCCGCTTCTTTGTTCGTTCAAAATCCTGTCGAATGCATCCCAGGCGCCAAATGCCGCAATTTTACCTTTAAAATTTTTTTGTTCATTTAAAAATTCAAGTACCGTTTTATTTGGGTTGGGCTTGTAATCATTACTGTTTACCAGGGTATCCGGGTAGCCCGTAAATATTTCGTTATAGCCGGGATATGAAAACCAGTAAGGGTTTGCCACATCTACCTTATTATCAAAAGCCCGGTTACCATAAACCTGCCCCTGGGTTTCAATGGTATTCCATAAAAAAGGCATCAGCAATTTGCGCCTTTCATTTGCATTGCTGCTCCAGTAATTTTTATAAAGGTAGGCACTATCGTATTGGATAAATTTGGGGTTATGGGCAATGGCCGTATCCATACCGTTAAATACTTCCTGCCAGCGCAGTCCATCGGTTGTAATAAGGATGATGTTTTCAATTTTGCTTTGTGCAAATAATGTTGTATTAAAATTTACATAAATAGCAACCAACAGGCAAAGAATAGCTTTCTTCATCTTAAAATATTTTGCTTAAAGTACAAATATTTTTTGAAAAAAATTACTTGTTTTTATTTTGCCAGTAAGACTGTAAAAGGTTATTTAAAACTGGTATTAACTAATAGGGTTCAAAGCTAAGGTACAAAGCGCAGGGCATTTATGCGTCATTTAAAGGAAAGTATGCAATAACCGTTACGTGGGAATAAGTTTAATTGAAAATGCCTGAATTATTAGGGGTAAATATTTTTCCCTTGGTAAGATATTACTGAATAAGTATGGTATCCATTAAATAATTATTATCCCATTGTAAAAATTTTAAATAATATGTGCCGGGTTGGGATGCTTTAAAATTATACAATATCTGCCCGGGTACTAAAGCCTGCGTACAAACGCATCCTTCATATTTAGCAATAACTTTAATGCTGGCCGTATTCTCATTTAAATCCTCTTCAATATCCCAAAATTTGCCGCAACCATTTATACAAAAATAATCAACTGTAAAAGGAATTTCCTGATTCACCATTCCAGAGTTGGGGCCATCAACTTTGGTAACCGGTGCAGGAATGTAGCTAATGCAACTGTCGTTCTCTTTTTTAGTGCAACTGTAAAGTAGAAGAATAAGCAACCCCAAGTTGGCTATATTATTAAAAGAGTTTTTTATCATAGCTATCCTTTTTAGTAAGACAATAATTTGAAGAGGAATGATGCTTCAGCTTTGTGAATAAAATGTCTATTGCTTTTAAAGCCTAATGCAATATTTTAACATCTTCAAATAAAATCTTAAAACAAAGAGTATGAAAAAATTAATTACAGAATTTATCGGCACTTTTTTTTTGATACTTACCATTGGAATGGCCGTACTGGGCGGAGCCGGCAATTTGGCTCCTGTTGCCATTGGCCTGGCTTTAATGGTGATGGTGTATGCAGGCGGCCATATTTCCGGGGCGCATTTTAACCCTGCTGTAACGTTGGGTATATTAATAAGGGGAAAAATAACCGTTGCCGATGCTGTGCCTTACATGATTGTGCAGTTTGTTGCTGCGGCTATAGCTGCATTTGTGGTTCAATACCTGGTGGGTGCTGATAAAATTTTGGCAAATGCTGCAGCCGCAAACCCCAATGCAGTAAAAGCACTGGTGGCTGAGTTGCTCGGTACTTTTGCTTTAATTTTTGTTGTGCTTAATGTGGCTACTGCAAAAGCAACGGCCGGTAATAATTATTTTGGTATGGCTATTGGGCTTACCGTTACGGCAATGGCTTATGCTTTAGGCGGTATTTCCGGCGGGGCTTTTAACCCGGCTGTAGCCTTAGCTATAAGTATAATGAAGATGGCACAATGGGCCGATATTTGGTTTTACCTGATTGGCGCATTTGGCGGTGCTGTGCTGGCAGCCTTTTTGTTTAAATATTGCAACCCGGAGGATAATTAACAGAAGTATAATATTTTTTCTCCTAATGAATCTTTAGCGGTTTGTACTGCTTCCGGCATCGGTAATAAATTCTAAAATATCGCCAGGCTGGCAGTTTAAGGCTTTGCATATAGATTCTAAAGTGCTAAAGCGTATGGCTTTTGCCTTACCTGTTTTTAAAATGGAAAGATTGGATAAAGTTAAATTAACTTTTTCTGAAAGCTCATTAAGCGAAATTTTTCGTTTCGCCATCATCACATCTAAATTTACTATAATCGGCATAGCTTATACTGTTAAATCATTTTCATTTTGGAGTTCAATTCCTTTTTTGAATATTGCTGCAATTACAAAAATTACCGCAGCCATCAAAATAAATGCTTCACTGTCAACCCAAAAACGGTTAAGCACACTGGTTTCAAAACCAT